>RFSG01000063.1 GCA_009924095.1 Sphingobacteriia bacterium | reverse complement strand
GGAGAAAGAAATCGTTTACTAAAAGATGCACAAACTCATGGCGAAATCCTTGTTCCGTAATTACCTCTGGAGAATTCTTTTAATAGGGCCATGGGTGGGTTTTGCAACTGCACAAACCACTGGAGAAATAGATGCTGTGATCGCCGTAGTTGACAATAACATTATCCTAAAATCTGAACTCGAAAATCAGTTGATTTATCTGAAATCTGGTGGTCAAAAGGATGATGGAACTTTACGATGCAGAACGTTCGAGGAAATGTTGAGCAATAAACTCCTCCTCGCAAAAGCCCAATTGGATAGCTTGACGGTTTCTGAAGATCAGGTGGAAAACGAACTGCTCAGAAGAATTGAAAATTTTGTGCATTATTTCGGGTCGGTTGAAAAGCTGGAAGAAAATTATCGTAAAAGCTTGGTAGAGTTAAAAATGGAGTTACGCCCAGAAGTGCGTGAACTTCTGCTTATCGAACAACAAAAAAGCAAAATAACTTCAGATCTTAAATTAACGCCAAGAGAGGTTGAGGCTTATTATAAGTCCATCCCGAAAGATAGCTTACCCTATTTGCCAGCCGAAGTGATTTTACATCAAATATTAATTGTTCCCCCGGTTTCTGAAGAACAAAAAAGTATTGCCAAAAAGAAGTTATTAGAAATTAGAGAGGAGATTGTTTCTGGTAAGATGAAGTTCGTAGAAATGAAAAAAATATTCTATGGATGGATCTGGTCAACAAGGAGGATATTTAGGAGAATTTGGAAGAGGAAGAATGGTTCCGGAGTTTGAGGAAGTAGTGTATAATTTAAAAGAGGGAGAATTATCCGGAGTAGTAGAAAGTGAATTTGGCTTTCACTTAATTTTGTTACACAAAAGATTAGGAGAACAAGTAAGTGCCAGTCATATCTTAATCCGTCCGTATAAAGATAAGAATGATGAAAAAAAGGCGATTGAAAAATTAAAAGAAATCAAAGCCATGATCGCCACCGATACGATTTCATTTGAAAAGGCTGCTACCCGATTCACTCAGGATAAAGAAGGGAAATCTTGCGGAGGTTGTATTTTAAGTCCAGCTTCAGGTGAATATCGAATTCCTATGGATTTATTAGATGCAGATTTATTTTTTAAGGTAGATAAATTAGCGCAAGGACAAATTTCTGAACCGCTTGAACTCATTCAAAGAGATGGGAGCAAAGCTTTTCATATTTTATATGTGAAAAAGAAATTTCCACCCCATGTGGCAAATTTGAAAGATGACTATGCCAAGCTTCAACAAGCAGCATTAGAGCTCAAAAAAAGTGAAAGTATTGAAAAATGGTTTGATACCGCCCGTAAACAAGTGTATATTGATGTCAAATACAAGGAATGCGTAAATGCAATCCGTACCTGGAATCCAAAAGAATGAAAGCATATCAAAATGACGTAGAAGCTGCCGATGATTTAGCAGTTAAGTACAAAGCATTAAAAACCGAAATCGGTAAGGTTATTATTGGTCAACAAAATGTAGTTGAACCTTTATTAATGGCTTTGTTTTGCAAAGGACATAGTCTGTTGGTAGGGGTACCCGGCTTAGCAAAAACCTTATTGATTAGCACCTTGGCAGAAGTGCTTAACCTAAAATTCAACCGAATTCAATTTACCCCGGATTTAATGCCTGGGGATATTTTAGGTACAGAGGTATTGGAGGTAGATCCAGAAACCCAACACAAATATTTCAAATTTGTAAAAGGTCCCATCTTCGCTAACTTAATTTTGGCAGATGAAATTAATCGTACACCCCCTAAAACTCAGGCAGCCCTGTTGGAGGCAATGCAGGAAAGAAAAGTTTCCGTTGCCGGCCAAACGCATGATTTAGGGCAGCCCTTTTTTGTGTTGGCAACCCAAAACCCAATCGAACAAGAAGGAACCTATCCGTTGCCGGAAGCACAATTAGACCGCTTCATGTTTAATCTGAGTGTGGACTATCCTTCTTTTGCAGAAGAGGTGGAAGTAGTAAAACAAACCACTTCTAATAAACAGGTCAAACCCCAGGTTTTATTGACGGCTGAGGAAATCATCTTTTTTCAGGAATTGGTAAAAAAGGTACCCGTACCTGATGCGGTTATTGAATATGCAGTAGGATTAGTAGGCAAAACACGTATTCGTACTGAAGCTGCTCCGGTGTGGATACGGGATTTACTTTCCTGGGGCGCCGGCCCCCGAGCCTCTCAATATTTGATTTTAGGGGCAAAAGCTCATGCCTTATTAAATGGAAAATATTCTCCAGATATTGAAAATGTAAAGGCTATTGCAGCACCTGTATTGCGGCATAGAATTGTTCCCAGTTTTACAGCGGAAGCCGAGGGGGTTTCTGCCGATGATATTATCAAAAGGTTGTTGAAGGGGGAATAAGCGAGGCGATAACTCCCCTCGTTAAAATCATAGGGGATCTATACTAGCGAGCCAGTGATGCCCTCGTTTTCTTTGCGCCCTTTGCGCCTTTGCGTGAAATTATTTATTGCATAGCTCCAGATACGATATCCTATTTTAACTCTACTAAAGTTAGAACAGGTTTATTTAGCTCCATAAAGGCGAACTATACTTGCATGGTCTTAGCGCCCATTGCTTTAGGCGTAGCAAATAATAGCATTACGCAAGACAGCAAAAAAAATTAAACCAGAAGGTGAATAATAACTTTCTGTAATGATAAATTATATTACTTTAGAAGTGTTTAATTGTGGGGAAGATAAACAATCTTGATAAATTGAATTCACAAAATCTTCTCACTTTTACTTACATAAACAATACGTATATGGAACAAGATATAAGATGGAAACAACGTTTTGAGAATTTTCAAAGAGCAATTAAATTAATGCAAGAAATACCAGAAATGGAGTTGAGCAAATTGTCTTATTTAGAAAAAGAAGGTATTATCCAACGTTTTGAATTTACATTAGAACTTGCCTGGAAAACGCTTAAGGACAAAATGGAATATGATGGTTTGATATTAGATAAAATTTCACCAAAAATGGTTTTAAAAGAAGCATATCAAACAAAATATATAAACAATATAGAACTTTGGTTGGAGATGATTGATGATAGAAACTTATTAAGTCATACCTATGATTTTAAAATTATTGAAGAGATAATTCCTGATATTCAATTAAAATATGCCCCACTTTTATTCGATTTATATCAATCATTAATCGTATCCTAAATATGAACCCCTTTGGCCTAAGCGAACCCTCAATAGCTATTATAAAAAGTATTTTTTCAAAATATGAAGAAGTCTCAGAAGTTATTTTATATGGCTCTAGAGCAAAAGGTAACTTTCAGGAAAGAAGTGATGTAGATTTGGTAATTTGTAAAAGTAAAATAGATAGGCATGTTTTAGGAAAAATAATCTTAGATATTAACAATAGTAATTTTCCTTACACAATCGATATTCAATTATTTGAAGATTTAAAAAATATTGAACTTATTAATCATATCAATCGTGTAGGACAATCATTTTATAAAAAAGAAAATTAGTGTTATTTTCTCTTTCAAAGTATTATTTTTACGCAAAGACCGGAAAAAGATTTAGAGAATTTGTAATAACTTTGCCCATGATTAAACCTGGTTCAATTAGCCTAGAGAGTGTGCTTTAGGCTTCGGAGGCGGTAACGTTCAATTATGGGATCATTTTTTCTCATAGGGTTTATAGTAAAAGCAATATCTTTTTCCAAGCGGAAATCCTATCAATATAATGTCTATGAGATCAATTAAACTTCTATTATTATATCTATTACTCTGTGGTGAATTTTTGTATTCCCAAAACCATATGCCTTTTGAATCAGGAGGGATGTCTAATCAAGATGTAATGACCGAATGGGCATCAGCAGGTTCGAATGCTTGCAAATCTCATCGTTATCCCGATTATATATTTAATGCAGTGGAAGATTTGGGAATGGATAATAATTATGGGTTAGATAATAATGGTATAGGATCCCTATACAGGTAATAATCTTTAAACAATAATTATCTTATTTCTATGACTATATACAGATTTCTGTGATTGTAAAAATAATCAAACTATTTATAAAGGTTAAGTAAAGAATTTTGGTAAAATAATTTCGAAATAAAAGAATAAATATAATTAAGTTAATTTATTTTTTAACTGTAAATATTTTCACCTAAATCTTCCGAATTTCTATCCATTTTTATAATTTAAATAATCTTTAGCAACCTGAGATAAAGTTTTAAAAAACTTAGGTCCAAATGCCCTAATTAAAGGCGCTTTTAAAAATTGATAAACTGGCACCTTTAATTTCTCTCCATTTTCACAAGCAGGTGCGCATACTTGCCAACGATGGTAATTTAATGCCGTAATTCCCCCTTCAAGATGTTGCACCCGAATAGGATACAAATGACAAGAGATAGGTTTTTGAAAATTAACTGCACCCGCTTTCCAGGCATTTTCAATTCCACATAAAACAATCCCTTCTTCCACAACTGCATATACACAAGCACCTCGTTTATGCATTAAGGGCGTTGACCAATAAGTTTCTCCAATCCAGCGCTCTTCAATACTACTTCCTTGGGTATCTATTTCAATATTTCCCTCAGGTGTCAAATGAGGGCGTAAATTTTCCCGTATCTCTTCTAATACCTTAGCTTCTTCTGCCGATAAAGGTGCTCCCCCATCTCCTTCAACACAACAAGCCCCTTTACAGGCGTTTAAATTGCATACAAACTTTTCTTCCAATAACTCTTCACTTACTAATACATTGTCAATGGCTATCATGCTAAAACCGTGAGTTGAGTGTCTGAATAAATTCTTCCATTTTGAAGTCCGGTTAATCCCAAAATTCCGGGTTGTTTCCCTACTTCAAATTCTCCTAAGTCCTGCCATCCCCAAAAATCAGCACCCGCTTGGGTAGCCCAATACATTAGGGTTTCGGTAGAAAGCGTAGGAAAATGTTTACTTAATAATTTTATCTCTTCGAGAATATCTAAATGCCAATTGCCCGCAAGGCTATCCGTACCCAACATTACCCGATCTCTGGTAGGGTCAAATAAATCAGCAGGAGGAAGTTTGTTATGGATATACAAATTAGCACCCGGACATAAACAATAAGAAATATTTAATCCTGAATTCCTGAGCCGCTCTAATTGTGCAGGTTGAAGTTCGGTAACATGCACCAATAATATGGGAATACCTTTCGGTAATAAGGGTAATAAAAAATCTAAAACATCACCCTTTCCAAATCTATCTGGCAAAGGAGTAATTCCAATATGTTTGAGAAAATCAGCCAAAGGCCCGGTGCCTGAGGAAAACAATTGAACCTCTTCCGAAGACTCTAACAAATGAAGGTTAAGCGGCTGATTATTCAGCGTTGCTAAAGCTCCAATTTTTTCAATTAATTCCGCTGACATAGAATAAGGCGCATGCCAAGAAACACTGGCTTCCCCTGAAGGTAAAGCAGTGCTCATTTTTATTCCGGATTCTACTAAATATTGCGCTTTATTCGGGTCCAATCCAAAAAGCTCCACGAACGTAAAAAACCGCATGGGATGGGCACCTTTTTGTTTCAGCGCAAAAGTGGAAGTGTCGTTAGAGATATCTCCAATTCCTCGAATTCCTCGATCATACATTTTTTGCAATTGGGAATGAATAGCAGTGGGGCCATTCGTGCCTTTGGGTCTAACGGTCGCAAGTTTCTGAATAAACCCTGCCATCCCAGTATGCGGGGGTATTCGACCTTCCAGATTCGATAGCTCTAAGTGGCAATGTGCATTGATCCAACCTGGAACCAATGCTCCGGCAAAGAATTCACAATCTGTTAAGTCATCAGAAATTTGAATAATTTTTCCTTGATCCGAAACTTCAATGGCTAAGCCCGTCTTCCACTTTCCTTTATAAAATAAGAGGTCTGCACTTATTTTTCTATTCATCATACCTGAGCAGTATGTAAATTTACACAAATAGGTACCTAACTACCGATATCATGAGTATTCGCATTAAATATATAGTTCTTTCAGTATGTTAATGGATCTTCGACAACAAGCGGATATTCCTCAACTGGATGTTTTAGTAAAATCTATTGGAGAGCCTGCTTTTCGTGCCCGTCAGTTGCATGAATGGATTTGGCATAAACAAGCCGATTCTTTCCCAGACATGAAGAATTTGGGAAAAAAATTAATCACGCATTTAGAAGAGAATTATACTCTAAATAAAATTAAGATCCATCAGGAACAAAGAAGTGCGGATGGAACCGTAAAATTCGGATTTGAATTGTTCGATGGAAATATTGTGGAAGGGGTATTAATTCCTACGGAAAACCGCATGACGGCTTGTATTTCTTCCCAAGTGGGTTGTTCGCTTACCTGTAAGTTTTGTGCAACCGGATATATGGATTTAAAACGTAATCTACAGTTTTATGAAATCTATGATCAGGTAGAATTTATCCGAAGAAAAGCGATGGAATATTACCAGGCACCCTTAACCAATATTGTTTATATGGGGATGGGAGAGCCATTATTGAATTATCGTCAGGTTTTACAATCGATTGAAAAGATAACTTCCCCTGAAGGCATGGGGATGGCTCCTAAAAGGATAACCGTTTCTTCGGCGGGGATTGCTAAGATGATTCGGAGATTAGGCGATGAGGAAGTGAAATTTGAGTTTGCGCTTTCCCTACATGCCGCCAATGATGCCAAACGTTCGGAGATCATGCCCATTAATGAACAAAATTCATTGGCAGTTTTAAAAGAAGCTTTACAGCATTTTATTGCCAAAACAGGAACCCGTGTAACGTTGGAATATATCCTGTTTCAGGATTTTAATGATGGATTGGAAGATGCGGCGGAGTTATTTTTATTTTGTCAAGGAGTTCCTTGTAAAATAAACATCATCGAATATAATCCCGTTTCCTTTTCTCCATTTGTAAATACATCGGGTAATCGAATGTATAGATTTAAAGAGTATTTGGAAGAGAGAGGAATGATTGTGAACGTAAGAAGAAGTCGGGGAAGAGATGTAGACGCTGCCTGTGGGCAACTGGCTATCCGTCAGGATTCTTCTGAAAGATGATTACCGATTAATTATCAAACACAATCTGGGTATTGGGCAGTGCTTTTCTCAGTTTGGTTATTTCCTCAGGAGGAATCGGGTTACCGCATAAAATCAGCAGTTTTAATTTTTTTAAGGAAGCCATTTCTTTGGGGAGTTCACTGATTTGATTCGCCATACGATTGACGACTACATCTACTTTAGTTTCTTTTTTGTTTTGATAATAATATTCCCAGCCTCCGGCTACATCCCGATCTAGTTTCTTTTTTTTCTTTTCACTGGGTTCTTCGGTATTGATCATTTTTGTGGTTACCGTAATAATTTCTTTATAGCCCAGATCGAGTACCTGAAGATTTTTCATTTTATTCAGGAGCTTACCATCCAGTTCACGGTTGGTAATCCCTTTACCGCAGAGGTTGAGCCAGCGGACACTATCCATTTTATAGGGTCCGAAATAATTCATGTCATTAAATTCTCTGAGTCCAGCAGTGAATTTTTTCACCAGACTATCCCCACAAGTAGCGACAGAGTCACGGGAAGAATCTCCTCCTTCCGCAAGAAACAAAGTAGAATTGTTTTCGCGAACGGGCATGAAGGCAGTAATGAGGCTGCCTAAGGCAAACAGGCATATCAGAACCGGGATACGCATAGTAGATGGAAACATATACAGATTTGAATCACAAATATAACAATATCAGACAGGTTGATGCTTAGCAAAGGAAATCATTTATCTTTGCACAAAATCCTTGGTATGTTGAGAAATATATTTTTTGTCCTCTTCCTTGCTGGAATCCTGATTCCGCTTTCAGCTCAAACAGATGGCGCTTATACGAGAGATAACGGCCCCATTAGCAAGGAATCTTTATTAACTGAAAAGTGGTATTACGGTTTAAAAGATGCCCTTTCTGCCCCTCCGGGCACGGTTTACAAGATGTCTTTGAGAGGAAATAAAATCCGTAAACTCACCCCTGAGATTGCAAAATTGTATAATCTTCAGATTCTGATTTTGAACGATTGTAAATTAAAATCTCTTCCCGATGAAATCGGTCAACTCAAAAATTTGCAAGAACTTATCGTCTTCAAAAATAAATTAGTTACCCTTCCCGAAAATGTGGGAAGCCTTCGGCATTTGGAAGTTTTGTTGGCATCTAGAAACCGATTAATTTATTTACCCTCCTCTTTACGTACGCTTGAAAATTTACGTAAGCTAGATATATCCTTCAATCAGTTAAGTCCAAAAGAAGTGGATGACACAGTTGAAGCTTTGCCTGATACCCAAATTACCTACTAATTATATAATTCGATGATGCTGAAATTAAGAATCGGTGCCCTCCTTGGGGTACTGCAAATTTGTATTCTTTTCAGCTTCTTTTCTCCCGCATCCTTATTAGCCCAAAAGACATCCAAAAAAATATTTTCCTCCTTTCATCATTGGGAAGGTCTCTGGCATCTTAAATCGGAAAATTTGCCCAGATACGAAGAATGGATTTGGAAAAATGACACCTTGATAGAAGGAAGAGCTTATCAGGTGCAAGGAAATGATACCTTGATTTTAGAGAATCTTTTGTTGTTAAGAGAAAAAAATACAATTCTCTATATGGCCGAACCGATTGGCCAAAACCGGGGATTGCCCATCTCCTTCAAACTTACTTCCTATCAAAAAAACAAAGAATGGGTTTTCGAAAATTTAGCACATGATTTTCCAACCCGGATTTTATACCGACAAGTTGAACCTAAAATACTGGAAGCGGTGGTAAGCGGAAAAGATCAACCTGCCATTACCTTTGTTTTTTATAAGAAATAACTACTGAGGAATAGCTGTTTCCTTTCCTCTTATTTCCCTTAACTTTACCCGACCCCTTTGTCTTAGATATGACCCCTCCCCGGCTGTTTTTACTCGATGCAATGGCCTTAATTTATCGGGCGCATTTTGCATTTATCAAAAATCCAAGAATAACCTCCGCTGGCGTTAATACGTCTGCGGTTTTTGGTTTTACCAATACCGTATTAGAAGTAATTGCCAAGGAAAAGCCAACCCACTTAGGCGTTGCATTTGATACTGCCGCCCCAACGGCACGTCATGAAACTTTTGCCGATTACAAAGCACATCGGGAGGAGGCTCCTGAAGATATCATTTCTGCTATCCCGATTACCCTGCGCTTATTGGAAGCTATGTCAATTCCAGTGATTCTGTTGGATGGATACGAAGCAGATGATATTATCGGAACCCTCGCCATTCAAGCAGAAAAAAGAGGATTGGATACTTATATGATGACCCCCGATAAAGACTATGCACAATTAGTCTCGGATCACATCTTTATGTATCGCCCAGCAGCCTTTGGAAATGGACCAGAAGTGTATGACCGTTCCAAAGTGATTGAAAAATATGGGGTTCCTCCTGAACAAATCGCTGATTTATTAGGATTAAAAGGAGATGCTTCAGATAACATTCCAGGAATTCCAAAAGTAGGGGAGAAAACCGCCCTGGAATTAATTCGTCAATTTGGTTCTGTTGAACAAATTATCCAACGGGCACAAGAAGTAACGAAGCCAGCCATTCGAGAAAGTATTCTTCAAAATTCAGATTTAGGACTATTATCTAAAAAGTTGGCAACCATTCAAACCGATGTGCCGGTTATTCTTGAATTAGACAAATTGATTTTAAGTCCCCCAAATCGTACCGCATTATTAGAATTATTCCGGGAACTCGAATTCAAAACCTTAGGAGCACGAGCTTTAGAAATCCTTCCTGGCGGGCCAAACCTTGGAGGTACTCCAGATTTATTTAACAACGCCTCTGAAACGCCTAATTCAGAAGATTCAAATCAGGAATCCACTTCTGATTCTACTCCGGAATCCACACCCCAATATTCAACGCTTCAATTAGATTCAGTTTCTTACACTGCAGCTTCTTCTCCATCTGAAATAAAGGAATTGATGAACCTCCTCATGAGCGCTCAGGAAGTTTGTCTGGATACAGAAACCACCTCTACCGACCCTATGAATGCCCGATTGATAGGAATGTCATTCTCGGTGAAACCCCAACAAGCCTGGTATGTGCCAGTTCCTGAAAATGCGCTGGAGAGAGAACAATTATTAACTCAATTCTTACCATTTTTTAATTCCTCTATATTAAAAGTCGGACAAAATTTAAAATATGATTTAATGATTTTTTTAAATCATGGAATTAATATTAAAGGACCATTTTATGATACCATGTTGGCACATTATGTAGTGGATCCCGATGGTAAACATGGCATGGATGCCATGGCAATTCAATATTTAAAATATCAACCCGTATCTATTTCTACCTTAATCGGAAAAAAAGGAAAAAATCAATTGTCTATGGCTGAGGTGCCTTTAGCCGATATCGTTCCGTATGCCTGTGAAGATGCGGATATTACTTTGCAATTAAAATCAAAAATAGAAACAGAAATTGATAAAACGGAAGTTCGGGAGGTGTTGGATAAAATTGAACTTCCTTTATTACCGGTATTATTAGCCTTAGAATGGGAAGGGGTAAAAATTGATCAACCTGCATTGGTGGAATACTCTGAACAATTAGAAAAAGAAATATCGGGATTAGAAAAAGAAATATTTGAAATTGCCGGAGTTAAATTCAATATTCAATCTCCAAAACAATTAGGCGAAATTATTTTTGATAAATTAAAATTAGAAAAAGGAAAAAAAACAGCAACCGGTCAATATTCCACAAATGAAGAAGTATTAACTCGTTTATCCTATAGCCATGAATTGCCGGCTAAAATTTTAGATTACCGTCAATTAAATAAATTAAAAGCGACCTATGTTGATGCATTACCTTTATTAATTAATCCTAAAACCGGTAGAGTACATACCACTTTTGCACAGGCAGTAGCAGCTACGGGTAGATTAAGTTCAAATAATCCGAATTTGCAAAATATCCCAATTCGAAGTGAAAGAGGAAGAGAAGTTCGAAAAGCATTTGTACCGCGAGCGGAAGGGTATGTTTTATTATCTGCAGATTATTCTCAAATAGAGTTAAGAATAATGGCAGGATTAAGCCAAGATAAAAATATGGTGGAAGCCTTTCATAGTGGGGAAGATATTCATCGTGCAACTGCTGCTAAAGTGTTTGGAGTAAATCCTGAAGCTGTAACTTCAGATATGCGGGCTAAAGCAAAAATGGTAAACTTTGGTATTATTTATGGCATTTCTGCTTTTGGATTAGCCCAACGATTATCTATTCCCAGAGGAGAAGCAAAAGAAATTATTGACAGTTATTTTGCACAATATTCAGGAGTTAAAACCTACATGGATAATTGTATTCAACTTGCGCGGGATAAGGGCTACACCTTAACACTTATGGGCAGGAAACGTTATCTGCCAGATATTAATTCCAGAAATGCTACGGTTAGAGGGTTTGCCGAACGAAATGCAATTAATTCTCCCATCCAGGGATCAGCAGCTGATTTAATTAAATTAGCAATGATTAAAATTCATCACAAACTCTCTTCCATGACGTTTAAATCAAAAATGATTTTACAGGTGCATGATGAATTATTATTTGATGTATATGAACCCGAGTTGGAAGAAATTAAACCGATTATTTTGCAAGAAATGACTTCCGCATTAAATATTGGCGTTCCTTTGGAAGCTGGAGTCGGGGTAGGAAAAAATTGGTTAGATGCACATTAATTAAAGTGTTGTATTTATTTAAAAGTTTTAGATAATTAATTTCTTTGTTCGAATTTAATTTTCGTAGATATATTTATTTAAACGATTTTTATTTTTGAGTATTTAGAAATTATTCTCCACTGTTTAATAAATCATGGATTGAGAACGGACTATTTAATTCAATAACCTTTTCAGGTGGTTTTTTTTGCCCCATTCCTTTTAAATAGGCTTTATCATAGTAAAACAATAAATTCGATACCACTCGATCATATTCCCTATTATCTAAATTCTCCAAGCATTCCTTTGTTCTTACGCCTCCTAATTTTTTTTCGATTTTTAAAATAGCAGTTTTTAAAAATTCATTTCCAGCGGGAAGATATTCTGACTTTAATATTTGAATTCTATCCTGAACTGGAATTTTTATTCTAGTCATTGGGGCGTTTAGGAATTGTTCCCAGAGGGATTCGGGAAGAATTAATTTTCCGATCATTCTACTTTCTTCCTCTACCCAAATTAATTTTTCCGAATGAAGTTTTTGCAAAGATTGGGCGAGTAAATTTTCAAATTGTTCTTGAGAGGGAGATTCGGGCATTAAATATTTACCAAAAGCTGATCCTCTATGGCAAGCTAATTTTTCAAGGTCTAATATTTGAGCTCCATTTTCCGCTAATTGATGCAGCCAATTTGTTTTGCCTGAACCGGTAAGTCCCCCAATTAATCTATAGTTGCGGGGTAAGCCTAAAATTTCTCTAACATAAGTCCTGTATGCTTTATATCCGCCTTGCAGCACTCGAACTTGAAATCCGGAAAGATCGAATAACCAGGCTAAGCTTCCACTTCTCATGCCTCCTCTCCAACAATGTATTCTAATCGTTTGACCAGGAGATAAATTTTTTGCAGAGGCGGTAAATTCCGCTAAACGGGGGCCCACAAATTCCAATCCTTTTTGAATCGCTGTTGCCTTACCTACCTGTTTATAAATCGTTCCTATTTCTGCTCGTTCTATATCCGAAAATAAAGGAAAGGAGATGGCTCCGGGGATATGACCTGCTACAAATTCACTGGGGGTTCTTACATCCAAGATAGGTTCTGTCGCTAGATCCCCTTGAAGAAAAGTTTCGGCAGATTCCGGCCGTATCATTTTGTCAAACAAAATGTTGTTCTATCCCTTGTATCAAGAGATGAATCACCTGGATATGGATTTCCTGAATTCTATCCGCATAACCGAAATGCGGCACCCTGATTTCCACTTCACATAAAGGCGCTAATTTTCCACCGTCTTTTCCGGTTAATCCCACTACCTGCATTCCCTTTGAAACAGCCGTTTGGGCAGCATTCACAATGTTCTCGCTATTACCCGAAGTAGATATGGCCAACAACACATCTCCGGGTCTTCCAAATGCTTCGATATATCTTGAAAAAACTTGGGTAAATCCGTAATCATTTCCTACACAGGTAATATGTGCGGGGTCAGCAATTGCTTGTGCAGGTAAGGCGGGTCGGTCATTTCGGAAACGACCACTCAGCTCCTCGGCAAAATGCATTGCATCGCACATAGAGCCTCCATTGCCACAGGAATAAATTACCCCTCCTTGACGAATCGCTTCCGCCATCCGTTCAGCAACTTCTGCTATTTTTTCAAAATTTTCTGTCGTTGCAAATTGTTGCGATATCGTTTGTATTTCTGAAAATGCCTGAGCGATGTATTCCTTCATACTTCAAATATACAAGGTCTTCCTGCTATCCCTTCTGTCAATTCCTTAAATTTACAGTATGCCTGTTTTACAATTATTGCGAATTCCCCAATGGATCAAAAATCTATTCGTGTTTTTGCCTGCTTTTTTTGCCGGTAGATTGTTGGATAGCCCGGAAGAATTTATCCGCATCACCCTTGCCTTCTTATCTTTTTCTTGGGCTGCCAGTGGAATATATATCGTAAACGATTATCTCGACCGTGAAGAAGATCGTTTACATCCCACTAAAAAATTTCGACCCCTCGCTGCCGGAACCGTACCGCTTTCCCTCGCTCTGATTTTAATTTTAGGATTATTATCCCTCGCCCTAACCTTAGCCTATAGCTTAAATGTATCCTTCGCCATATTATTATTGGGATATATAATCTTAAATATCGCTTATTCTGTAAGATTAAAACATATTCCGATTTTAGATGTAACCTTAATTGCTACAGGATTTTTATTGCGCATTTTTGCCGGTGGAATTGTAGCCGAGGTATTTATTTCCAGATGGATTATTCTCATGACCTTTTTATTGGCTTTATTTTTAGCTTTAGCAAAACGTAGAGAAGATGTTTTATTATTTAATTCCAGTGGAAATAAAACCCCGTAAATCCATAGATGGATATAATTTAGAATTTATTAATATTTCTTTAGGATTAATGGCAGCCGTTACCATCGTTGCCTATATTATGTACACTTTATCTACAGATGCCCGGCAAAGCATAGGCAATGAAAATATTTATTTAACAACCGTATTTGTAATTCTGGGGATGTTACGGTATTTACAAATTACCATGGTAGAAAATAAAAGTGGAGCTCCTGCAAAAATGTTGTGGCAAGATCGCTTTTTACAATTGACTTTATTAGGCTGGATGGTAACCTATTACTTTTTTATTTACATCGAAAGATGATAATTCAGGATACTACCGCCTGGGGACTATATCCTAAAAGAACAGCCGATGTTGTGGGTATTCGGCAATCTAAGGATTTGTTACCGTATTTAGTCAAGGGAGAATCCGGAATTCCGAGAGGCAATGGACGTTCGTATGGAGATGCAGCCTTAGCTCCCTTAATCTGGCATTCTTTACATCGGCATCATCTATTGGCTTTTGATGCTACCACCGGAATCCTCACCGCTGAAGCCGGAGTTTTATTACAAGATATCCTGGAGTTTATAGTCCCCAAAGGTTGGTTCCTACCCGTAACCCCGGGTACCCGATATATAACCTTAGGGGGGGCTGTAGCTGCCGATGTGCATGGAAAAAATCATCATTCCCAAGGTAGCTTTGGAGATTGGGTATTAGAATTTCATCTTCTTACTGAAGATGGAAAAATCATGGTTTGTAGTCCTACCGAAAATAGTAAACTTTTTTACCTTACCCTTGGTGGTATGGGACTCACCGGATTTATTCTTCAAGTATCTTTTCAATTAATTAATCCCTATTCAAACTGCTTTTATTCATCAACAAAATTTTAAAGCACCTAACCTGGAAGTATTATGCGACTTACTGGAAACGCATCATCCTGCCACGTACTCTGTAGCTTGGACGGATTGTATCGCAGGAGGAAAACAGTTAGGACGAAGTGTATTGATGATAGGGGAACATGCTCTTGAATTGCCAAAGTCGTATGCTAATCATAATCCCTTAAATCGTAATCTTCCGAGATCTTTATCTGTTCCTGCTTTTGCTCCCGCAGGATTCTTAAATAAATTAAATATTCAAATATTTAATGAGTTGTATTATTATAAATCGGGTAATAAATCACTTGAGCAACTTACTCCTTTAGATGCTTTTTTTTATCCATTAGACCGATTATTAAATTGGAATCGCTTATATGGAAAAGCGGGGTTTGTACAATATCAAATGGTAGTGCCCAAAGACCAAGGAAGAAAGGCTTTACGAGAGATATTATCCTATATTCAGCAATCTAAATTTCCTTCCTTTTTAGCGGTATTAAAAACGATGGGATCTGGAACCGGCGTTTTATCTTTTCCGATAGAAGGATATACTTTGGCGTTAGATTTTCCAATTCGTCCCGGATTACTGCCCTGGATGGAAGAGTTGGATAAACGAGTAATGGAATATGGAGGTCGGGTGTATTTAGCCAAAGATGCAAGGATGTCGGCAGAATCCTTTCAGGGGATGTATGGAAATGCCGCCAGGGTATTTAAGCAGGAATTAAATCAAATAGCTCCCAAGGGTATATGGCAGTCGGATTTAAGCCGGAGATTAGGGGTTAGTGGGTAGTGGTACTTGCCAGAAATGGGTTGATTTTTTTAAAATGGGTTACCTAAGAGAGGGCCAACAATTCCGCAGAGATTGAAGTCTGTGTAAACTAGTTTTTAAAAAAATCCAGTAATGGAAGTGGGAGAGCTTACACCCTGAACATAGTTGGAATTGAAAAATGAATTGAGAAACTTAAAAAATGGA
>RFSG01000062.1 GCA_009924095.1 Sphingobacteriia bacterium | reverse complement strand
AGATATCCAATTATAGATGGAGGTGGAAATAGTAATAAAGCAGGAGCAGAAAAAGTAAATTATACACCTAATTCTACTATTCAGGCTATTAAAGATAAAATTAGTTTTACTGAGCAAAAAGGAATAGGTTATTGGTATGTTAGATAATATTGTTGCCCCTTCAATAAATACTCTTTATTATTCTATATATTATTTAAAATTATTTTACCGGAAAGGTGCAATTAGCTCCCCCCTTCCCCAAAAAGCAACTTCTATTCTAGTTTCAGGATAAGCACTACTCAAGAATCGTTGAAAGGTCAATTTTCTAAAAAGAGTAATTCCAAACGGATTTCCTTGAGAACCCCAAACAAAACTTTCTCCAAGCGAACTTCCCGAAATGTTTTTCCTGTTTTTGGCGTATAGAATACTTATTTTTGTAAATTACATCCTATGGGACTACTATTCCAATTAAGGAATAACTTGACGAATCCGCAGTATTTGAAAGGGTTGGGATTTTCCCTATCCATAGGGATATTGTTCATTTTTTGCGGAATCCCGAATCTTTTTGCCACCCATTATTTAGCCGGTCAGATTACTTATACCAAAACAGGCACCAATAAATACCGCATTCGATTAACTACTTATGCAGATCGAAGTTCCGGGGTGTACGCTGCCAATTGTTTTGTATCTTTTGAAATGGGCGATGGTACTGTTATCAATAATATCCCACGGATAAACGGGCAATCCGGTACCTGTGGCGGAAACGCCAAAATGGGAGAGGAAATTATTCGGAATATTCAGAAATCTATTTACGAAGTAGAATATACCTACGCCGGCCCTGGTATTTTTCAGGTTCGCTTTTACGATGATAACCGATATGCAAATATTATCAATATGTCGAATTCGGTATCCACTTCCTTTTATGTGTATTCAACTATTCGCAATATCCCGGGATTAAGTTCCACCTCTCCGGAGTTATTAAATGATCCGGTAGATATTGCCTGCATTGGGGAATTGTTTACGCATAGTCCGGGCGGAGTAGATATTGACGGAGATTCATTGGCTTATACTTTAATTCCTAGTATGCAATATCGGCCGCAAGGAACGCCTAACGTGCCTTTTCCTATTGCAGTCAATAATTATCAGTTTCCCGATAATGTTAGCGGGAATATCCCTGGAACATTTAATCAGGATAATCAAACCGGATTAATTTCCTGGAATGTTCCCATCGTTGCCGGGTATTATAATATTGCTTTTCGAGTAGTATCCTATCGAAGAGGAACGGCGGTTGATTCGGTGGTAAGAGATATGGTAATTATTGTAGATCCGAATTGTAATAATCGCCCACCGAAAATAAAGGCTATTCTGGATACTTGCGTATCCGTTGGAGATACACTTCGCTTCCCTGTGATGGCTTGGGATCCTGATCCTACCGATAGTGTCTATTTATATCTTAATAATTCAGGTACTGGAAATAACGGGCCCTTTGCTTCGTATATCCCTCCTCCACAAGCGACCATCACATTTACGCCTCCTTCTTCCATACCTGTAAAAGTATTTGCTGATACGATTCAAGGAATGGTAGAATGGATAGTGAATTGTAATCATGTAAGAAAGTACTTCTATCAAATTGACTTTTTTGCACACGATAATTTAAATCGTCCACCGAATCAAAAATTCTTAACGGCTTATCACAGCACACGTATTCGGGTTAGGCCACCTGCATTAAAAAATTTAAGAATAACCCCTGTGCCCGGGGCAGTGCAGTTGTCTTGGTCACCTAGTTTATGTACGGATTTACACTCTTACCGGATTTATAGAAGAGAAGGGGGAGGTCCTTATACCAGTGATACCATTTGTTGCACCAACACTCCTGAAAGTGCTGGATTCACCTTAATCGCTACCAGTAGAATAACAGACCCACCGAATGGTATTTATGCCATTAATGATACCACTTATCTCGATACCCAATTAGAATATGGTAAAACGTATTGTTATGTAATTGTGGGCAATGTGGCCGAAAGCCCCATCAGTCAAGGGATTCTTACTTGTCCTACCAATATGGAATGTATCGAACTTGCGAATGAAGCTCCTTTAATTACGAATGTAAGTGTAGAAGCTACCAGCAATACCAACGGCATTATGTTTATCCGTTGGACACGCCCTTTAAATATTGATAGTTCCAATATTATTGCTCCCCGACCATTTACCTATTCTGTTTATCGGGCAGATGGAATCGGTAGTCCTGTATTTAATCTATTAAGAGATAGCTTGGTATTAACCGATACCACGGTTTACGATACCTTATTAAATACCACAGATCTTGGGCATGTTTATCAAGTGCGGGTAATAGATCAACAAAATCAAGAAATTAGTAGATCTACCGATGCTACTTCTATTTATTTAGAATTAATTCCCAACGATCAACAAATTTTATTGAATTGGAGTAGTATTTCTGTTCCTTGGCAGAATATGCAATATTTTATTTGGAGAAGAGATTCCTCAAATCTTCCTTTTGTAAAAATTGATTCTGTATTGGGTACGGAAACAACCTATTTAGATACGGGTTTAACCAATTATCAAACCTATTGTTATTATGTATCTTCTTTGGGTAATTATTCTTCTCCTCAGGTAATCGATAGTTTATTTAATTTATCCCAACAAACCTGTGAAACGCCCAGAGATTTAACGCCTCCATGTTTACCCCCCGATGATTCGTATTATTTCCAGGGGAATTGTGAAGAGTTGTCTATTAATTTTAATTGGGGAATTGCAGATACGGTTTGTGCCGGCGATATTGATCATTATTTAATTGGATATTCAACAACAAGAGGAAGTGGGGCTTATCAAATCATTGGCAAAACTACCGACCCTTCAGTTACTAACTTTGTTTATCAATTTCCGATATCCATTGCTGGGTGTTATGCTTTGCAAGCGGTAGATACGGCCGGAAATAAAAGTGCATTTTCACCTGAGTTTTGTGTAGATAACTGTCCGGATATAGAAATGTCCAATGTATTCACCCCGAATGGAGATGGAAATAATGATTTCTTTACCCCCATTCGATTAAGAGCTGTGAAACTTTATTCCTTTGCGGTTTATGATCGTTGGGGGAATTTATTGTATAGTCAGAATTCAGATCCGGTAAGGCTTTGGGATGGAAGTACCCAAAACGGACAAGCATTAGAAGGGGTGTATTTTTATGTGTTAAAAGGAAGATATATTCGTCTGGATAAACCCGAGGATATTGAAAAAGTTGGAACCGTTACTTTATTGCGCTAATGTTTACAGGAATTATTGAAGCAGTTGGGGAAATAAAAGAAATTAAAGAAGAAGGTTTAAATAAATCTTTTAAAATCAATTCCCCTATTTCTTCGGAATTAAAAATTGACCAAAGTGTATCCCATGATGGGGTTTGTTTAACAGTTACTGAAATACAAGACAATTGTCATTGGGTAACGGCCGTTTCTGAAACCCTAAATCGTACGCAACTTTCTCAATGGAAAATTGGAGGTCATATTAATTTAGAACGAGCGATGGTGTTAGGTCAAAGATTAGATGGACACATGGTTCAAGGACATGTAGATGCGGTAGGGAAGATTGAAGCTATTGATTCCAAAGAGGGTTCTTGGGAAATAATGATTAGCTTCCCTCCTGAGTATGCAAAATTATTGGTAGATAAGGGTTCTGTTTGTGTGAATGGAATAAGTTTAACAGTTATCACTCCAACTTTAACTACCTTTAAAGTAGCGATTATTCCTTATACCTGGGAGCATACTCAATTATCAGCCATTAATCCCGGGGATTATGTAAATCTGGAATTTGATATTCTGGGAAAATATTTACAGCGATTTTCAGCAGTAATGCAACAATCAGTTTAATACTAAATGATAATATTTGTAAATTAATTTAAATTATGTTTTCACTCGCTCACCTTCATTTAATTTTAAATCACCTACCTATTGTATTAATTCCGTTAGGATTATTAATGTTAGGAATAGGATGGTATAGGAAACTAAGTATTTTACAATATTGGGGTTTAGGCATTTTAGGGATTGCCGGATTTTTTGCTTTGCCGGTTTATCTCACCGGGGAAGAAGCAGAACATGTGGTAGAAGAATTAGCAGGAGTTTCTGAACATGTGTTAGAAGAACATGAAGAATGGGGGCAAAGGGCAATGATCCTTAGCCTGATGTTAAGTAGCTTCTCCCTTTTTACCTGGTTTCGCTTACGTCAAACCGGAAAATTAGATGCTCGTTTGGGTGGACTTGTTTTAGGCTTAGGAATTATGGCTTGTGTTGCCCTAGGCTTAACAGCTTTAGAAGGCGGGGAAATACGCAGACCTGAATTAAGAGGGGAAAGTTCGAATTCAATGCCTGCTGATGCTCATGAGGAACATGAATCAGAGCATTAATATTATTCAAGATATATAATATCCTTATTTACTTTAACCGGTAATTAACCGATTACTTAAAATCAATAACGTTTTCTGATTAATTATTTAAGTACAATTCGGGCTTCTTTTTTACCATTTTTTTTAATGGGGATAAGTACCTGAATCCAAAATTCTTTTTGTGTTTCAATTTTATTGGGTAGATAATACCAACCTTTTATTTCCAGACTAATTTTTTTCTCCCCTGGCGTTGCATCCAATGATAGATGGGTATATTGTAGGGGTGAGGAAAAATCTGTTCCCATTCGGGTCCAATAGGCATTGGTATCTGTTCTTAAAATATATTCTTCCGGTAAAATAATATGTACTTCAATTTTCCCTGCGACTACACGTGTCGCAGGAACAGTAACTTTAGTAACCTTGTTTACAGTTGCCTTGTCTAAGGGAGGAAAAGCGATGGGTTGGGCAACTCCTGACAAATGACAATAAATGAATAAATAGGAAACGAGAATAATAAATAGAGGTAGTTTCAAATCAGTTTTCATTTTCTTACAATGGTTTTTCTTAATTCTAAAGTTACATCTGTTAAATTTAAGGATGGAATGGATCTGGATACCCCTTACTGCTGGAGCAGGTGCAGTATTAACCTTTTATTCGGGATTTGGATTAGGAACCCTATTGTTACCCGTATTTTTAATCTACTTTCCGGTATCCGAAGCAGTAGCTTTGACCGCTATTGTACATTTTTTAAATAATATTTTTAAGTCAGGCCTTACCTTTTCTGCGGTAAATTGGAAGAAAGCCTTGAGCTTAGGTCTTCCTGGTATTCCAGCTGCTATCTTAGGTGCATGGATATTAACTTTATTGAGCGAGGTTCCAATCTTATCTAAATATTCATTCTTAGGCGTAAATGCAGAAGTAACGGTAGAAAAAATATTGATGGCGATTTTATTAGCTGGGTTTACCGTATTTGAAATTTGGTCACCGAAAAAGGAATATAATTTCTCAACACGAGGATTAATTTTAGGAGGAGCTTTAAGTGGCTTTATGGGCGGACTATCCGGACATCAAGGCGCGTTGAGGAGTGTCTTCTTATCTCGCACGGGACTATCGGCCAAAGCCTTTATCGCAACAGGTACTTCTATAAGTCTAGGGATTGACATGTCTCGAATTGCTACCTATATGGGAAATCATACCTTATCTGGCAGTATGGAACATTGGAAACTCCTTACCCTTTCCTTGGGAGCAGCAATATTAGGTTCCTGGTGGGGAAACCAACAACTAACAAAGATTACGATCCATCAAATACGAGTGATTATCGCTGTATGCATGGGGATTTTAGCCTTTTTATTAGGTTCTGGACTTCGATAGTAACACAGTATTTGGTTATTATCTGTTTGTTTAGTTATTTTAAGTTTAAAGTGAAAAAAAACTTACTAACATTTTACACAATTTAGTTGCTTTCCCATTTACAGTTTTATGAAAAAAGAAGAAATCACACCTGAGTTAACCGAACAAGAGACAGGCCTTTTAATATGGCAAGTTGCCGGCATGTGGGAACGTCAGATGAAAAGTGTTTTGGATAAAAACGGACTTACCTATTTTCAATATATATTATTGGATCGGTTGGCGCTTTTAGAAACCAAAACCCGTCCGGTTACACAGGTAATGCTTGCGAACTTTGCTCGCACTGATGTAATGATGACTTCCAAAGCGGTTCGAATTCTCGAAGAGAAAGGTTGGATTCGCCGGAAAAAAGATGTGAAAGATAGTCGGGCAAACCAAATTAGCCTTACCGATAAAGGGATTAAACGTCTGGAAAAAGCACAAGAACTTGTGAATGCAACAGAAGACGAATTTTTTGGAAAACTAGATTCCCGTTTAGGTCAATTTAGCAAGAACCTGTTGAAACTATATCAGGATCATCAAGTAGGATGATCATAGATCAGACTTTATATCTTGATTTTCTTACTGGCCTAATTAATAAATTAATTTATCTTTCTCACCCCCTTCTGCCAGTTGCCATCAGGATATGGGTCGGTTTTAAACCTCGATTAAATTGCCTGTTTCCTTCGACTCCTTCGACTTAAGTCCTGCCCTAAACGAGGGAATCCTCGATATGGGTTATCAAAATTGCACGCCAATTCAAGAACAGGCGATACCTCTTATTCTTTCAGGGAAAGATTTAATTGGGTGCGCACAAACGGGTACGGGTAAAACAGCAGCCTTTGTGGTTCCCCTACTTCAAAAAATTCAACAAAAGCCTGGTGATTTTATACGGGCTTTAATCATCGTTCCTACCCGCGAATTAGCGAAACAAATTGATGAATTAATTGATGGAATCGCTTATCATTCCCCGGTTCGTTCCGTGGCTATTTATGGAGGCGGAAAAGGAGAAGATTTTACCTTCCAACAAAATGCCATAAAAAAGGGAGCTGATATTCTTATCGCTACACCTGGACGACTTATGGCGCATATCCAACTCGGATATGTAAAATTTGATCAATTGGAATTTTTAGTGCTTGATGAGGCAGATAAAATGCTCGACATGGGCTTTTATGAAGACATTAAATTTATCGTTCATAAATTAAATCCTAATCGTCAAACCCTACTGTTTTCGGCTACTATGCCATCTAATATCCGAAAACTAGCACAGGAGATTCTTAAAAATCCTGAAGAAATCAGTATCTCGGTATCTATGCCTGCCGACAAAATTCGTCAACAAATTGTTTGGGTATATGATCATCAAAAACTATCTGCCCTCGAACAAATATTTAAAGAGAAAACCGTAGGCACCATGGTGTTGTTTACCTCTCGAAAAAGATTTGTAAATGATATCGTTCGTTCCTTAGCCAAATTAGGATTTAGTGTGGAAGGGATGCATTCCGATAAAGAACAGGAAGAACGCGAAAGAATAATGAATGGCTTTCGTCATCATCAATTTCAAATCTTAGTAGCAACAGATATTGTTTCCAGAGGGATTGATGTGGAAGGAATTACCCATGTGGTAAATTTTGATGTGCCGAATGACCCAGAAGATTATGTACATCGAATCGGTCGTACAGCAAGAGCAGAAGCAGAAGGGGAAGCCTATACGTTTGTTACGCCTGAAGATGCCTTTCGTTTAAAACGAATAGAAAAATTGATTGGCAAAGAAATCCCCAAGATGACCTTACCTCCGGAAGTAGGCGAGACCCCGGATCCTAAAACAGTTAGCCATCATCCTGATCATAATAAAAATCATAAAAAAGGAAAGAAGAAAAATACTTCCTCTTCTAATTCCGGCAGTGCAACAAATTCCGCATCAGGTGACAAATCTCAGGGAGGGCATAAGAAAAGCAATCATTTTATAAAGAAGCCTGACCATCCTTCCGCTAATGCTAATAGTATAACGGAGTCTATTTCTCCCGATACTCCAACCCCTTTACCTAAAGCATGAAATTAAATCGCTTGTTAAGAACCAAATCCGTTAAGCGGATGATGGATGAAATGGCAGGTGATCCACTTTCAGATACCCATGTTTCTCTGCATCGTCATTTAAAGGTCAGAGATTTAGCAGCCATGGGAATCGCCGCCATTATTGGCGCGGGGATATTTTCAACCATTGGAAATGCAGCTGCTTCGGGAGGCCCAGCAGTGGTGCTATTGTTTTTGTTCACTGCTTTAGCTTGTGCTTTTTCTGCTTTATGTTATGCGGAATTTGCCTCCCTCATTCCTATCTCTGGTAGTGCTTATACGTATGCCTATGCGACGTTTGGCGAATTGGTTGCTTGGATCATCGGATGGGATTTATTAATGGAATATGCAATTGGTAATATTGCTGTTGCTATATCCTGGTCAGATTATTTATCTGGATTTTTAGAAGGCTTTAATATTTATTTGCCTCCCTGGATTTGCATGGATTATCTTACTGCCGCACGCAGTGTAGAGGTCGCTCAGGCGCAATTGGCTTCAGGACAAGTATTAACACATACCCTTACAGAAGCCTATCAAGCTTGGAACACTGCCCCACGTTTATACGGTATCCCTTTGATTTTGGATATACCTGCCTTAACTATTGTAGTACTAATTACAGCCGTCGTTTTTGTGGGTATTCGGGAATCCCGAAGGGTAAGCAATATTATGGTTGCCATCAAACTATCCGTTATTTTTTTGGTGATCGTAGCAGGAGCCTTCTACGTAGATCCTAAACATTGGTCGCCTTTTGCCCCCAATGGCGCAGGAGGGGTATTAAAAGGAGTGGCTGCCGTATTCTTTGCCTTTATTGGTTTTGATGCCTTATCCACTACAGCAGAAGAATGTGAAAATCCTCAACGTGATTTACCCAAAGGGATGATTTATTCTCTAGTGATTTGCACCGTTCTATACATGGTGCTTGCGATGATCCTTACAGGGTTGGTGGATTATAAAGAATTAGCGGTTGGAGATCCCTTGGCATATGTGTTCAGTCGAATTGGATTAAATTGGATTGCAGGCGTAGTTGGGTTTACAGCTATGATTGCCATTGCCGGTGTATTATTGGTTTTTCAAATGGGGCAACCCCGCATTTGGATGAGTATGTCACGCGATGGTTTATTGCCCCCTAAGTTTTCCAAATTACATCCTCGTTTCAAAACCCCTGGCTTTGCAACCATAGTAACAGGTATTGTGGTGGCCTTCCCTGCATTGTTTATGAATCTTCAAGAGGTAACTGAACTTACCAGTATCGGAACACTCTTCGCCTTTGTGCTGGTTTGTGGAGGTATATTATTATTAAGGCATAAAGGGAGCGATGCTCCAGTTGCAAAGTTTAGAACTCCTTATGTAAATGGACGATTTATATTACCCGCTTTGTGGGTTGTACTTGCCATTGCCCTTTGGGGATTAAATGAAAAAGGATTTATGAATTTTGTTTTAGGAGGATGGCAACATATAGAATCTATCCCTTTGATATTGTTCATTATTATTTCTAGTTGGATCACTTGGAAAACCTGTCGTCATCAATGGGGAATGATTCCTGTATTGGGGTTATTGTCTTGTTTATATTTAATGACCGAATTAGGTTTAAATAACTGGCTAAGGTTTGGCATTTGGTTAGCCATTGGTCTCGCCATTTATTTTGCTTATGGATATCATCATAGCAAACTGAATCCCCCTGTTTCTAAAGAATAATATATACTATAGATAATATTCAATGACTATAGTATTATTTATTTATAATATATGGGAATACATTTAACCCTTTATTTTTACTTTCTACATTTTTGGATCGGTCCCGCTTCAACCCAACCTCAGGGGTGTTATGTAGTAGGAAAATCTCAAGAACGTGTGATTTCTGCCCTTCAACAGAAAGAAGTTCCGTCCTATTCTGAAGATGTTCCTTATCTAATATCTGTATTTTCAGGAGCTGTGTACGGAGGGGGTGGAAAAGGATGCAGGGCGAATGAAACACTGGTCAATATTGAAACTATGGACTGTGTAACCTTCTTGGAAAATTACTGGGCACTTGCTGCAACACGACAAGTAATCAAGCATCAATCGCATAATTTAACACCTGATCAATCCTTCTCTGCATTTGTGCAACATCTGCAATTCATAAGGAATTATCAAACAACAGAAAAACAAAATCAAGGTCGTATCATTTATTTATCCTCTGCCTTTCTTCAATTAATAAAAGCAGGACTATTGCAGGACGTCGGGGAACAAAATGGAATCCCTTTACAAAAAACAATTAATTATGTTAGTCAACATCCTACTAAGTTTGCAGGTATTCAGGATTGGGGTTTTATGCGGAGTATAGAAAAGGAATTAAGTCAGGGTTTTTTATTTTATTATCCTTTAGATTCACTTCCTAAGTATAAAATGATTGCCCAATCCGGTGATTTAGTAGGATTAGTTACTAAAGTACCAGGGTTAGATGTATCTCATTGTGGCGTAATTTCAGTTAAATCGGGAAGTTTAAAATTAACCCATTCCTCCTCCGTTCAAAATCATTTAGTAATAGAACAAGATTTAAATACCTATTTATCTGGACGGACAACTATCTCAGGATTAATCGTTTGCCGTCCTGTTTTTCCTAAACATAAAAACGAATATCCTTTACTTTCGGATAAAAAATAGTCGAATAAAATATTCTATAAAGTTGTGGAATATAATTTTCCATTGACATTTTATTCGCATCCTATATATTCGCTCTTACAAACGATTAACCTACTTACTGAAAGAGTTATGCAATTAACAGATGTCACCCGTCTGGCGGGCTCCCTCACGCCTGCTATGTACCATTATGTTCGAATTTTTATTCGGCATTTATTACCCCCAAAAGATCGGGAATTGGAAAGTGTTCTAATCGAGTTAAGGACAATGTCTCGAAAACCGGATGAGCCTCGCAAAAAATTCTTTCAGAAGAAAGGTCATGACCGACATTTTGGGGAATTATGTAAGCGACTCATGTTAATTCTGGAAGAAGTAATGACCTCTGATTCTATACCGGGGAGGCCCAACCCTTTATTACATCCTGAGGTAAGGCTCCAGCGGAAGTTATTGTGCGGAATGCAATTGGCATATGCTGGTTTTCCGCAATTAGCACAACTTCGGTTTAATGAAATTCAACCTAGTCTGGATAGTATCGAAAACACCGGAATTAAACTTCAAATTAAATGGCATTTAATGCGATGTGGGGATCGAAGCCTTGAACCCACCCAAACGGTGGTACGTGACCTGGAAAAATATCAGGCTGAAATGATGGCTACCGTTAGCCTTAAACACGTAATTGAAGAATGTTTGTATCAAGGATTAATACCGGAAGGAAAGTCCTGGAAAACCCAAGGGAATTCATCTGAAATTGAATTAATACAAGAGATTTTAAACATACTGGGAAATATTCAAAATGGAAGTTTACCTGAACTGTGTATTCAAATTGATCAATGTTGTAACAGGGCATTAGAATATGTGAGATATGAAAATCATTTAAGTGGATTGATAGCTTTTCGGATGGCGTCTTGGTTAGGGTTTAGGCCAGATGCCAGAAGGGAATCTGCCCACTTTATGTTAAAAGCAGCAAACGAATTACCCATACATCACGCCAAAGGATGGGAAGCTAGAATATATGCTACGCATTTATGCTTGGCCATCGGGAAAATAGAACCGCTGGAAAACCTATTCCCCCAATTGCAAAGCTGTCCGGAAAATGAGCGCTTCTATTCCAAAATTCCAATATTAATTTCTGCCAACCATTTCCTAAATAAAGATTTTAGGACAGCAAGCCGAATCTTAAGCACTTGTAAAAAACAAGAGATGGCCTTATTTCCCTATCGAATTCAAGAATTACAAGTTGCTTTTGAAAGAGAAGATTTACATTTAATTCCCTATAGAATTGAGGCCTTCCGAAAATTACTGCAACGGCGACCTGACCCAACCCGCAGATGTTATACCTTACTCAAAACTTTCGCACGCCTTGAGTCTAGAAGTTTAGATTACCATCGGGTGGAAGAAGAGATGTTGCCGGGCTTTGAAGAAATGAATAGCCAGAATCGTTGGAACCCTTTTGATTGGGAGCCTATCCCTATGGAAAGTTGGATTCATGCCCATAGTAATCAGCTTTCACTGGTAGATTGCTTGCAAAAATGGGCAATCCCAAAAGAGTAATCGGGGGATAAGAGAAATTACCGAAATTTGTACCCGAGAGGAGATATTTCTGTGTTTCCGCTCGGTACTCACATTTCTATAATTTTTATCCGCTGATGATGGAAACCCTTGCCCCCTATAAGCCTATTCATAAAATAAGGATTGTAACTGCCGCCTCTTTGTTTGATGGACATGATGCCTCCATTAATATTATGCGCAGAATTTTACAAGCCAGCGGTGCTGAGGTAATACATTTAGGACATAATCGCCCAGTTAGCGATATCGTTGATTGTGCGATTCAGGAAGATGCACAAGCAATCGCTTTAACATCTTATCAAGGAGGACATGTAGAATATTTTAAATATATGCATGACCTGTTACAAGAAAAAGGAGCCGGACATATTAAAATATTTGGGGGCGGTGGCGGAACAATTTTACCCAGTGAAATTGCCGAACTACATGCCTATGGAATTACGCGCATTTATTCTCCCGATGACGGAAGAGAAATGGGATTGCAAGGAATGATTAATCACCTTCTTAAAGAAAGTGATTTTGCAACCCGAACTAGCGTTAATGGAGAATGGAAATTATTAAAAGATCGCAATCCACAAATAATTGCGCAAGTAATTACGGCAATTGAAAATGATATAAAAGGATCTGAATTATTTATTCAGGATATTCAACCCTTAATAAAAGAAAGAAATATTCCTGTCATCGGAATTACCGGAACTGGAGGCGCAGGTAAATCATCGCTTACCGATGAATTAGTAAGAAGATATTTAGTGGATTTTCCAGATAAAACCATTGCCATTTTATCCGTGGATCCTTCTAAACGAAAAACAGGCGGAGCTTTATTAGGCGACAGAATTCGCATGAATAGTATTAGTAATTCAAGGGTATATATGCGATCTCTGGCAACCCGTGAAGCCAATACCTCAGTAAGTAAATCTTTAAAAGAAGCTATTCAAGTATTAAAAGCAGTGGCGTATGATTTAATTATTGTTGAAACCGCAGGCATTGGTCAATCGGGTTCTGAAATTACGGATCTGTCCGATGTGTTTTTATATGTAATGACTCCGGAATATGGAGCAGCAACACAATTGGAAAAAATTGATATGTTAGATTATGCGGATTTAATTGTCATTAATAAATTCGATAAACGTGGCGCATTAGATGCCTTACGAGATGTAAAAAAACAATATCAACGTAATCATCAATTATTCGATAAGAAGCCAGAAGATATGCCGGTGTATGGCACAATGGCTTCTCAATTTAATGACCCTGGCGTAAATGCATTATATGTTGCTTTGATTAAAAAAATAGTCGAAAGAACACAAGCAGATTTTTTAACGCACTTTCAGGCTTCTGATGAAATGAGTGAAAAAATCTATATTATCCCTCCAGATCGAACTCGGTATTTGGCCGAAATAGCGGAAGAACATGATCGTTTTAATATATTTATTCAACGTCAAACGAAATTAGCCTCAGAAATTTATCACTTAACCAGTGTTATTCAACAAGTAAAAGAAGATAATTCATTATCCGAAAATGAAAAAAATGAATTAATTCCTGCATTGCAGAAAAAATTAATTGCTCAACAAAAATTAATAGATGGAAATTGTCAGGAAATAATAAGTACTTGGGATCATAAATATCAAAATTATAAACAAGAATCATTCTCTTATTTTGTAAGGGGAAAGGAAATTAAAATCAGTAATTTTTCGGAGTCATTATCTCATTTAAAAATTCCTAAAGTATCCTTACCTAGATATAAAGATTGGGGAGAAATATTACATTGGTCATTAACCGAAAATGTTCCAGGGGAATTTCCTTACACTGCGGGGGTATATCCCTTTAAGCGCACCCAGGAGGACCCGACACGTATGTTTGCAGGCGAAGGAGGACCAGAAAGAACCAATCACAGATTTCATTATTTATCCTTAGGGATGCCCGCAGCCCGCCTCAGTACTGCATTTGATTCTGTTACCTTGTATGGGGAAGATCCTCATGTACGTCCGGATATTTATGGTAAAATTGGAAATTCAGGGGTGTCGGTTCCTTCTCTAGATGATGCAAAAAAATTATACTCTGGTTTCGATTTGTGTGATCCCCGCACTTCGGTATCTATGACCATCAATGGGCCTGCGCCTGTTTTGCTCGCATTTTTTATGAATGCCGCCATTGATCAACAATGCGAAAAATATATTCGACAAAATGGACTGGAACAATTGGTGAAAGATAAATTCAAAGAATTATATGAAGATCAAAAAATTGATAAACCTGTTTATCAAGGGGAATTACCTGAAGGAAATAATGGTCTCGGATTAATGCTGTTAGGAATTAGCGGAGATCAGATTTTAGCTCCGGAAATTTATGCCAACTTAAAAGAACAAGCACTACAAACGGTAAGAGGAACGGTACAAGCCGATATATTAAAAGAAGATCAAGCACAAAACACTTGTATTTTTTCTACCGAATTTGCACTTAGAATGATGGGCGATATTCAGCAATATTTTATTGATAAAAAAGTACGTAATTTTTATTCGGTTAGTATTTCAGGTTATCATATTGCAGAAGCGGGTGCTAATCCAATTACCCAATTAGCGCTTACCCTTTCCAATGGATTTACTTTCGTAGAATATTATTTATCTCGGGGAATGCATATTGATGATTTTGCCCCGAATTTATCCTTTTTCTTTTCTAATGGAATTGATCCGGAATATGCAGTAATAGGCCGAGTAGCCCGTAGAATCTGGGCAAAAGCCATTAAACATAAATATGGCGGAAATGAACGTAGTCAAATGTTAAAATATCATATTCAAACTTCTGGGCGTTCTTTACACGCACAAGAAATTGATTTTAATGATATTCGAACTACCCTACAAGCATTATATGCAATTTATGATAATTGCAATTCATTGCATACCAATGCTTATGATGAAGCTATTACCACACCTACTGAAGAATCGGTACGAAGAGCCATGGCAATTCAATTAATTATTAATCGGGAATTAGGATTGGCAAAAAATGAAAATCCTTTACAAGGAAGTTTTATTATTGAAGAATTAACCGATTTAGTGGAAGAAGCTGTATTGGCTGAATTTAGAAGTATTAGTGAACGAGGCGGCGTATTAGGTGCAATGGAAACCATGTATCAAAGGTCTAAAATTCAGGAAGAGTCTTTGTATTATGAAACTTTAAAACATACGGGCGAATATCCTATTATTGGCGTTAATACTTTTTTAAGTTCAACGGGTTCCCCAACCTTAGTTCCCTCCGAAGTAATTCGTTCTACTTCTGCCGAAAAAGAAGCACAAATTCAGTCCGTTGAAAAATTGTATAATCGCAATCCTCAGAAAACAAAAGAGGTATTACGGAATTTACAATTAACGGCTATTCGAAATGAAAATATATTTGAATCCTTAATGGAGTGCGTAAAGATTTGTTCATTAGGACAAATTACCCATGCATTATATGAGGTAGGCGGACAATATAGAAGGAATATGTAGTTTGGGAATTGGGGCACACTGCTCGCATGCTTTTACCCCACCACTGGATTTAAAATACCTTTTTCTACTCCCAATTAAAGATACATTTTATAGGATCTATCTTCCTTCTTCAAGTTAAACGAAGTCAACTTTTTTAAACAGCTGTCCTTGATTTGTTCTTTAAGCGCATTTTGGGGTATGTAAAATCGCATCAAAATGAGCATCTATCAATACCCCCAGAATTTTATTGTATTGTGAAAAACACTTAATAAATAGGTAAACCGTCTTTGCGTTCTTTGCGTTAATAAGCACTTAATAAAATGATAAACTTTCTCTGCGTTCTTTGCGTGAAAAAGCACTTAATAAAATGATAAACTTTCTCTGCGTTCTTTGCGTGAAAAACACTTAATAGATAGGTAAACCTTCTCTGCGTTCTTTGCGTGAAAAACACTTAATAAATAGGTAAACCTTCTCTGCGCCCTTTGCGTGAAAAACACTTAATAAATAGGTAAACCGTCTTTGCGTTCTTTGCGTTAATAAGCACTTAATAAAATGATAAACTTTCT
>RFSG01000061.1 GCA_009924095.1 Sphingobacteriia bacterium | reverse complement strand
TTAAATTAAATTTATTTAGAATAATACTTTAATGCTTCCTCCATATGACTTTCCAAGTTTTTAATTCGGGTTTCATCTGAAGGGTGAGTGGATAAAAGTTGCGGTGGTTTTGCTCCCCCAAGGGATGCCATTCTTTTCCAAAACTCTGGCGCTGTACGAGGATCATATCCAGCCATAGCCATAAATATTAATCCCATATGATCAGCTTCAGATTCATGTAACCTGCTAAAGGGAAGCAATGCTCCTACTTGGGAAGCCGCTCCATAGGCGCCAAGAAACAAAGCTTGGGTTTCCGCAGGTTTGTTTTGCAAAGCAAGACTTAATCCCATTCCTCCTATCTGAACAGCTAACCCTTGACTCATTCTTTCATTTCCATGATTTGCAATAGCATGTGCTACTTCATGACCCATTACTACTGCAATTCCAGCTTCATCTTTACAGATCGGCAATATCCCCGTATAAAAAACTACTTTTCCTCCTGGCATACACCAGGCATTTACAGTGGGGTCTTCTACTAGATTAAACTCCCATTTAAACCCTTCCAACTTTTTGCCGAATCCATGCTCTTTCATATACTTTTCTACTGCCCCTTGAATTCTTTCTCCTGCTTGTTTAACTTGACGAGTGCCTTCCGCTTGATTAGATATTTTATTGGTTTTTAAGAATTCGTCATATGAAGTATAACTCATTGACAACATGGTAGCATTAGGCAGGAGCTTCATTTGTTCTCTCCCTGTAATCGGAACACGACTGCAAGAATTTAGTAGAATAATGGATAAAATTCCAAGGGTGGATAGGATTGCTTTATGATTCATAGGATAAAAAATGTTTAAACTCTTTTTAAGAATTAGTTCAAATTTATAAGGATAGTGGGAGAAGAAAACCGAATACTTGTATTCTTTCTTTAAAACGTCAGACATTCCTTCAAAATTTACAATACCTAAAGATTTTTTTTTAACTTCGGATGCTGAAAATGAATAGGATAGAGATTCTCCATCCTGCTTGATAAAGCGTTTAAAGACGAATTAATTTTTATGCTTACACCCCTCAATTTCAGTGTCCTTAACCTGAAAGAATGGATTAACGATAATCGGGATTTATTAAAACCCCCAGTTGGTAATCAACAAATCTGGAAAAAAACAGATGACTTTATTATCATGGTAGTGGGAGGACCTAACTCTCGAACCGATTATCATTATAATGAAAGTGAAGAATTTTTCTACCAATTAGAAGGCGATATTCAAGTTGGTATTCAAAGGGAAGGTAAAGCTGAAACCATTGACATCCGGGAAGGCGAAATTTTTTTGTTGCCGGCGAGGATTCCGCATAATCCCAGAAGAGGACCTAATACTATTGGACTTGTCATTGAAAAAATTCGTAAACCTCAAGATACAGATGGTTTGTTGTGGTTTTGCCAGAATTGCAACCACCTTTTATATGAGGAGTATTTTCACTTAACCGATATTGTTATCCAAATGCAACCTGTTTTTCAAAGATTTAATGAATCTTTAGAGTTAAGAACCTGTAAAAAATGTGGCACGGTAATGCCACTTCCGAAATCCTTAGTTTAACTGGATATACTTTTAATAGTCTACAGATATCCTGCTAATTTTGCAGTCGATTACAGATCATGAAAGTATTCACCGTTCAGTTTGAATTTGAACAACCCGGATTAGAACCAAAAACTATCGTTGGAGCTGCAGGTGAATCTGTGCTTGAAATTGCCTTAGAAAACGGCATCGAACTTCAACATAATTGTGGTGGGGTTTGTGGTTGTAGTACCTGCCACATATATGTTTTGCAAGGAATAGAAACATTACCTGAGATTTCTGAGAAGGAAGAAGATTTTATTGATCGGGCGGTTAATCCAAGAGTAGAATCTCGATTGGCTTGTCAATGTGAGTTAGGCGGAAACCTCAGGGTAAAATTACCAGATCAAACACAGTTTTTAGGCCATTAAGAAATAATTCAATGTCAGAATCTCAATTTGCCCTTCCCATTTATTGGAACGATATAGAAGATATCGCAATGGGTTTGTATGAAAGATTTGGAGATGATTTCGACGAGTCTAAAATTTACCGGATACGATTTACAGACCTACACAAATGGGTAATGGAAATCCCCAACTTCTCTGGAAAGCCCGAAGAATCTACAGAATCGCATTTAGAACAAATACAAAGTGCCTGGGTTTATGAATGGAGAGATAATCAAAAATGATTTTTAGACTTTTTCAGGAACCAGAATTGGTAAGAACTATTGTCCTTGGCATATTTCTACTATCTTTGAAACCTCATTGAACCTTCCTCTGCATGACAACTGAAACCCTTGCGCTGTTGATGATTGCGATGATTTTTGTACCTCTGATTGGGGTGCCCCTAATTTTAACGTTAGGAAAATCTAGCGCCCGCTATATTGCTTTTGGGGTATCTATGATACCTTTTCTGCTATCCGTAGTTATTTACATGGGATACCTAAACTTTAGCACTTTGAATGTAGCTACTGCCGATGGATATGTAATAGATGCTGCCTATAGATGGTTCGGTGAAAAACTACCCAATGGAAATTGGGTTTCTAGTTTTGATATTAATTTCTTAGCAGGGATTGATGGTATCTCCATTTATTTGATTTTACTCACCACTTTAATTTTCCCGCTTTCGATCTTATTTTCTTGGGGATCGGTTCACGATAAAGAAGCTGCTTATTATTCATTATTGCTCATTTTGGAAGCTGGCGTTTTAGGGGTTTTTGTTTCTTTAGATTTGATATTATTCTATGTTTTCTTCGAAATGGTATTAATCCCTATGTATTTCTTAATCGGGATATGGGGAGGAAAAGATAGAATTTATGCTGCCCTAAAATTCTTCCTATACACTTTGATTGGTTCCTTGTTAATGCTAGTGTGTATTATTTATTTAGGATATTTTGCAGGTCAACAAGTAAATAGTGGAGTGTTTACGTCTGATCTTTTAAAAATTTCTCAAGTAAGTATTCCAGCACATATTCAAACTTGGTTGTTTTTAGGATTCACCTTTAGTTTTGCGATTAAAGTTCCTTTGTTTCCATTGCATACTTGGCTACCAGATGCGCACGTGCAAGCACCCACCTCAGGTTCTGTAATACTGGCAGCAGTACTGTTAAAAATGGGTACCTATGGGCTCATTAGATTTTGCTTACCCTTGTTTCCGCTTGCCTCTATTGAATTTGCGCCTTACCTATGTGCATTAGGAACCATTGGGATTGTATATGGGGCAATCGCTTCCATGGTTCAAACAGATATTAAAAAGTTAGTAGCCTACTCTTCCGTATCCCACTTAGGATTTATAGTCTTAGGGATTTTCTCTTTTACAAAAGAATCAATGAGCGGTGCCATTCTTCAAATGATCAATCATGGAATATCTACCGGTGCTTTATTCCTATTAATTGGAATGATTTATGACCGTCGTCATACCCGTGAAATAAAAGATTTCCAAGGATTGGCAAAAGTAGTTCCCCTCTTTACCGTGATATTTATGATTACCACCTTTTCGTCTATTGGCCTACCTGGGCTTAATGGATTTGTAGGTGAATTTTTGATATTGTTAGGTGCCTTCTCATCTGAGGTAGTTTCCTCAACATTTGCAATTGTAGGTACCACTGGAGTTATTATTGCAGCAGTATACATGTTGTGGATGTTCCGCAGAGTAATGTTTGGAACCCTTGAAAAAGAAGAAAACAGATCCTTAAAGGATTTATCTGGTAGAGAAGTGGCAGTCCTAATGCCCTTAATCATATTGATGTTTTATATTGGTTTCCACGCAACTCCTTTTTTGAAAGAAGTAGGAAAAAGTTCTGATCAAGTAGTTGAAAAGATTTTGCTTTCAACGAATCCCGGTATCTCCCAGAAATAATTTTTGCCAGTTTATTTCGGTTGTGTATCTTTGCATCCTCCTGTGAAAACAGGATAATGTATTGGTGATGTAGCTCAGTCGGTAGAGCAAAGGACTGAAAATCCTTGTGTCGGCGGTTCGATTCCGTCCATCACCACAAAAAATAGAGCGGGAGCGCAAGCGTAATTGCAAGGCCTCCCGCTTTATTGCTTTTTTTAAGCTCTGCTTTTTAGGTAAGTCTAATATTTTAAGTACACCGCTACGGAGCTTAGGTTAGCGGGAGCTCTACACCTACTTTCCGTAAAAACAATTCTTTCAACTATAGTAAGTGCTGAATACCTGGTTTATCTTTTGGGTAAGTAACGGGGTTTTCGTTAAAAATTAACAACCCGATAATTTAACTTTATAAACTATCATATTATATACTATTTATATTATAATTATAATTAGAATTAGAATCTATAATTTAATCCTGTCAGAATACCAACACTATTGGGTTGTAAAGCTTGAGTACGTAATAATAGTCTTCTATAGGTAGGTTCAACACTAAAACTAAACTGCGTTAAAAAACGGTACTCTGTACCTGTGCCTAAGGCTAAAGAGCTAGTTCCTCCAGATAGATTGGCATTAATACCTGTGCTCATATACCACCGTAAGCGCTGACCTAAGAGCCTATATCTCACCATAACGGGTATATCAATCAATTGTGCCCGTACCGGCTGAGGTGCGCCTGCACGAATAAATTGAGTGCCCCCATGGTAATTATCTTGCTCCCCCTTGGGAATTAACATGGTTCCCCGGTCGGCATATTGAACCCCACTTTGAATTTGTAATCGCGAATTCACCTGATATCCTAATCTAAGCCCCGCTGAGTAATCCACTCGACTTGAACTAGCAGCTAACGCCTGATCAATAGAACGATTGGATCCATAATTGAGGTCAGGAGAAATTAAGGAAGAAACCTGCCAACGACCACTGGTGCTTCCAGGGCTAACTGATTGATGGGTATTGGTTTTAGAAAATCTAGAATTGGGATCTTGCTGTTGTGCAATACCTGCATTTTTAAATTCCATACGGATATCAGGTATTCGGGTTACTGTTTTTTCAGTATCTGTAAGTTTTTGTTCACTTAAATTTTTAGGGTCATTTAATTCCTTTGGGTTCTCTATGTTTGAAGTGGGATTATTAATTGCCAGAGCAGGTAATAATAACTCAGATTGTATTTCCGCCTTAGGTAATATTTCGCTTCTTGATTTAGGTAACTCTTTTACTTTAGGTTTGGCTTCTGTAAGCGTATTACGATTCAATAATCGAAGAGATAATGACTCTGAAAACAAAGATTGCATTCCAGTTGGAGTGTAATACGCTTGCCAAAGAAATCGGATACCGATTAATAAAGCAATACTGGCTGCCACTCGAATAAAGGAAACAGGAAAAATAAATCTTTTATCCTTCTCTTTATTAGTTGAAGAATTCGGTCGCGTTTCGTTCGACAAACGAGAAGAAATCAACTCCCAAGAATGGGAAGGTGTATCTACTTCAAGGTTAGATAAAGCGTCCTTGAATTTTTGATCAAGTTGATTGTTATCCAACATATTCTTTTGATATCTGATTAAGTTGAATGACTTTTTGTTGCAATAAACTCCGAGCTCTGCTTAATTGAGATTTAGAAGTTCCCTCACTTATTTGGAGCATTTCTGCGATTTCAGCATGATTATAACCCTCAATCGCATATAAATTGAATACATTTCTATATCCTAGCGGAAGGCTTTTCAATAATTCCAATGCTTCAATATTGGAAAGTTGAGATAATGCATCCGCATCTGAAGATTCTGAAGAGACTTCTGCCGCTTCAGATATTGTATACATTTTTACCTCTTTTCTATGGTATTCGAGAGCAGTGTTTACCATTATTCTTCTAATCCAGCCTTCTAATGATCCTTGTTTCCGAAAAGTATTCAAAGCGCCAAAAACTCTAATGAAACCATCTTGCAAAATATCTTCTGCGGTTTCTTGATTTTTAGCGTATCTGAGACAAATGGCAAACATTTTCCGACTATATTTTTTATACAGAGATTCCTGTGAATTACGGTTCCCTTCAAGACAACCGTCCACGATTTGTAAATCTTCAACCGATGAAGTTGTGGATTCTGACGATTGCATGATTTAGGTACGGGGAAGATGAAATAAATTAGAATAAGGTTGCATGAATGAATAGATTTTATTTATAAAATCCTTATAATAACTAAATTGTGTATTAAAGTTAGTTTTTTATTAACACATACTTGTTATCCCCTTTGGCAATGCGTACCTTTGTGAAATATTGCGGGATGGAGCAGTTGGTAGCTCGTCGGGCTCATAACCCGAAGGTCGTAGGTTCGAGTCCTGCTCCCGCTACAAAGAAAGGATGCTATTGCATCCTTTTTTTTTACTTTGGTATTTTAAAATCTCTTTTCCGTAACGATTGCTGATAAAATGGAAATAAATCAAACAATACTGGATCAATTGACCTCAATAACCACACAGGTTCGCAGAGATATTTTAAGAATGGTACATGCCGTAAACTCAGGTCATCCGGGAGGATCCTTAGGTTGTGCTGAGTTTTTTACTGCTTTATATTTTAATGTTCTTCAACATACTCCAAAGCCTTTTTCGATAATAGGTAAAGGCGAGGATGTTTTTTTTCTTTCTAATGGACATATTAGTCCGGTTTGGTATAGTGTTTTAGCTCGAAGTGGATATTTCCCAGTTGAAGAACTGAATACTTTTCGAAGAATTGATTCCCGATTACAAGGACATCCTACCCCGCATGAGGGTCTACCAGGAATAAGAATTGCTTCCGGCTCATTAGGGCAAGGTCTTTCTGTTGCTTGTGGGGTGGCATTAGCCAAAAAGCTGGACCAGGACTCACGTTGGGTTTATACCTTGCATGGAGATGGGGAATTGGAGGAAGGACAAATCTGGGAAGCAGCCCTATTTGCCTCCCATCATAAAATTGATAACCTTATTGCTACGGTTGATGTAAATGGTCAACAAATTGATGGAACTACTGAACAAGTAATGTCCTTGGGAAATCTTCGCTGGAAATGGGAGGCATTTGGTTGGATTGTTTTTGAAACAGATGGAAATGATATGAAGTCTTTGCTTACCACATTATCTATTGCTAAAAATGCCACTAGAAAAAACAAACCTGTTGTTATTTTAATGAAGACTGTAATGGGAAAAGGCGTTTCTTTTATGGAAGGAAAACATAAATGGCATGGAGTTGCCCCGAATGATAAAGAACTAGAAATTGCTTTAGAAGCACTACCTGAAACCCTTGGAGATTATCCTTCCTTTAACTAACCTATTAGTTCATGAAAAAATATATAGCCTATAGTAAGAATGACACCCGGTCAGGTTTTGGTGCTGGATTATTAGAGTTAGGGGAAAAGAATCCTCAGGTGGTAGCATTATGCGCAGACTTGACGGGTTCTTTGAAAATGGATGGTTTTCAAAAATTGTATCCGTCCAGATTTTTTCAATCCGGAATAGCTGAAGCCAATATGATTGGTGTTGCAGCAGGCATGGCAAACGCTGGATTAATTCCTTTTGCAGGCACATTTGCCAATTTTGCTACTGGACGTGTGTACGATCAAATTCGCCAATCGGTTTGTTATTCTGGGAAAAATGTAAAAATTGCAGCCTCTCATGCAGGCTTAACATTAGGAGAAGACGGGGCAACTCATCAAATTTTAGAAGACATAGGCCTTATGCGTATGCTCCCAAGTATGACCGTTGTAGTTCCCTGTGATTATGAGCAAACTAGGCAAGCAACCCTCGCATTAGCCTTACTAGTAGGGCCTGCTTATTTAAGATTTGGAAGACCTAAGGTGGAGTGTTTCATCCCTACCGATGAACCCTTTGAATTAGGGAAAGCCCAAATATTATTAGATGGAACTGATGTAACTATTTTAACTTGTGGCCATTTGGTTTGGAAAAGTTTGAAGGCTGCAGAAGTTTTACAGGATGCCGGAATCTCTGCTGAGGTAATTAATGTACATACCATTAAACCTTTGGATGAATCTGCCATTTTAAAATCTGCCATAAAAACGGGAGCAGTAGTTACTGCGGAAGAACATAATATTTTTGGAGGTTTGGGAGATTTAGTGGCAGGAGTGTTAGGTAGAAACTACCCAGTACCTATGGAAATGGTTGCTGTAAAAGACACTTTTGGAGAAAGCGGAACACCCGAAGAATTAATGGAAAAATATGGGTTAACTACTGAAAACATAGTGAAATCAGCCTATTCCGTATTAAATCGAAAAAACAAAAACAGCTTTTAATCCCTATTCTCTATATTTTCTGACTGTTGTACCCAAATATGAGGAAAGTACTTAAACAACCAAACGGAGATTAGAATTATTCCCATCACAAATAGAAAACAGGCCACTATTTTCAAAGGCCAGCTAAAAAATTCTTCTAACATCCAAGAAGAATTGGCCAGAATCCAACAGGTAACACTTAGGTTTGGCAACCATTCTTTAGGCGAATTTCTAGTTTTCCAACTCAGGTAAAATGATAGGCCAACGGTTGGAAAAATCATAATCACTCCAAGAGGTTTAAACACCAATGCCCAACAAAGATCTTTTATTAACCATAATGGAATATGCAAATTCTCTAAAATTCTAATTCGATTCACGGTAGATAAAAGTATTTAAAAAAAATAAGCGTCTGATATATAATTATCAGACGCTTACTCTAAAAAGAAGAAATTTTATCGAATCAAGGTTACGGAACCTGAACGCTCAACCGGAACATTGTCAGTATCCAATCCTTTTATTTGAAACACATAGGTTCCTTCTTCTAAAGGCTTCCCTCCTTGTGACCCATCCCATCTAAAACCCATATCATTACTTTGATAAACCATATTGCCCCAACGATCAAAAATCTTGATGGTTAAGTCCTTTATGAGTTTTTGTTCCAATTGAAAGAAATCATTAATACCATCTCCATTAGGCGTAAAAGCATTCGGCAAAACAAGATTAACTTGCCTTGTCACATTTACAAAGGTGGGTTTTAGCAATTTTTGAGAACAGCCTAAAGAATCAACAGTTGTAAGACTTACATTATAATCTCCTATTTGTTCATATTGATGAGAGGGATAAGGAACATTTCCAGTATACCCATCTCCAAAATCCCAGAACCAAGATACAATTGGAGCTGAAGATAAGGTGTTGTCAGAAAAATTTACAATCCCAAACTGTACTTCAACTGAATTTCTATCTGCATAAAAATCAGTAGCGGGTAAAGGCCGAACCGTTACAAACACTGGTACTCTGGGGTTTGAATAGCAATAGTCCTCATCTTGTGTAGCTGCAAAATAAATTTCATTACTGTAAGCTGCAGGAGGAACAAAACTATTTCCACTTCCAATAGGTACTGAACCACTTTGAACAGGATACCAATGAATTTTTAATCCAGAATCTGCGATAGCTTTTAGGAAAGGCACATCTCCAGAACAAACGGTATCATAAAATACAACTGGAGGGGGAACTGGAGGGGGTTCATTCATAATAATGGTAGCTGTTTTTTGACACCCTTCAAAATCAGTAACTACAAAAGTATGTACTCCCCTAGGAAGACCCGTTGCTTTCTGGCTCGTCTGTACCGGGGAGACTGTATTCCAAGTGTAGGTGTAGGGAGGTGTGCCTTGGGAAGCAAAAACCTCAACATTTCCATCTGAGAAGCCATAACAGGAAGGGATCTGAGTCTGGTAGGTATACATTAAATCTGTAGGCTCTTCAATTACTACCGATGCATAGGCAACACAACCATCCTCATCGGTCACTTGAACTTGATATCCTCCCTTAGATAAATTCACAGCAATAGGCACGTCCTGAATTGGTGTTGAATTCCATCGATACCTAACATTTCCATTGGCTCCGGTCACTTCAACTACACTTGCTTGACCATCACTCCCTTGATAACAACTAACCGAATCAGTTGAGGTTCGAAGGGTCATTAGTGGCAATACATCCACAAAAATGGTATCTCGCATCAAACAACCTGTAGAATTTCGAATCTGAACTACATAATCATATCCTCCCATTAAACCCGTAGCTACCAGGGTAGTTTGAATGGGATTGGTTGACCAAGCATAAGTGTATTTTAAAGTGTCATCGTTTATTAAACTTAACGTAGCAGTACCATTGTGTACATCTGGACAAGAGGCTATGGTAGATACTGTTTCATAGACCAGAATATTTACAGTGTCAGATAAATATGATCTGCATCCAGAATTTCCAAAGGGAGTCAATTCTACTGTAAATACTTGACCTGGTATAGCATTTTGAACATTCAAACTTTGTCCTGAAAATCCTCCTGGGTTCCATAAATAGCTTTCAAAACCACCAGGTGCAACCAATTGAAAGACACTATCTCCTTGGCAAAGGGCGCCAATATTTTTTAATTCTCCTGTACAACTTATATCTATATAAGCATATCCATAATGCCCCCCAAAATTGCAATCCTTTGTTTTGAATTCAACAGTTATATTTTGACCGATATAAGCAGTTAAATCAACATTAACCCCTGACCAATCTTTATACTCAACAGTATCCCAAGCAGATACACCATATTTTTGAAAACCTGCAACCCCGGCACCAGCTGCAACTAAATAATTTCCGCAATTCAATAATTGACCATTTTGATCTGTAATATTAATTTCAAACGAGGGTTGATCTGCTAACGCATGACCTGGACTTTGAAGGATAACTGCATATTCGTAGTAAAAGCTAGTATTTGTGGGCGATACTAAAAATGTTGTTCTCAAAACATCAACTTCTCCATTGGTTTGTTCATTTCCCAATTTAACGGAATATGTTCCTCCGTTTGGACTAACTACAGGCAAAAAAGGAATGGTTACATCAAACCCGCCTCCAGTCATAATGGTTTGACGCCCGGCTATAAATCCTGAAACTAACGGGTTTGTATACGAACCAGTGAAAGCTGACCATCCTGTAAAATCCCCTTGTTCAAAATCAATATTTTGAGGACACTGCCCTATAACTGAGGTTATTAAACCAAAATTTAGGAGGAGAAGAAGAGCTAATGATGAGTATTGCGTTTTCATTATTTTTTTACAAAACAACTTCACTTCATTTAATGAATTTTTTAAAAAGTGAGTAAAGTTATTTAAAGTTAAGTAAATGTTAATTTGTTAACAACAGGATTGCACGAACGGTAAAATTCGACATCCGAAACGATTCATTTAAACCTATTCAAAAGTAAGGATGCCATTGCTATCGCAGCAGTTTCAGTCCTGAGGCGTGTTGAACCCAACCGAAAAGGAGAAAAATTAAGTTTTTTTAACATTTCTGCTTCTGATAGAGTAAAATCTCCTTCAGGGCCAATGGCAATAATTGAAGGTAACCCAATTGGTAAAAAATCAATTTGGGTTGGAGCGTTGGGATCACCAGTAGCCAAAATTCGATTTGGCCAATTCTTTAACATTTCTTCCGAAAACAATGTGACTTTTTGAGGAGTCTCCCATTTCGGCATTCTTGAACGGCCGCACTGTTTTACTGCTGCCTCCATTATTTTATCTATTCTTTCCTTTGTAATCTGAATCCTGCTTGAACGTTCAGTTTGTACAGGAAAAATATGCGTTATCCCCAGTTCACATGATTTTTCAACCAACCAACCTATTCTGTTTTTATCCTCAGGTAAGGCAATTAAAATAGCAGCAGGTATATCTGGCTCCCCGCGTTCAGGAAAAGAAGCTTCAATTGGAAAAAGCACTTCTTTTTTGTTCCAATCGTCTTCTGTAACTCTAACATTCCAACTGTTGCCTTGTAAGTCGGTAACGCCAATTAAATCGCCCTTCTTATGGCGCAAAACCTTTAAGCAATGCCGAATTTCATCTGATTCCAATAATACTTGACCTTCATCAAAGGCCTTTCCTAGAAAAAAGTCCAAATTATAAACTGGTTACTTATGGAGTAAAATTGGGAATTACTTGCCAGCTTACTTAACTTTGCGAAAGTTTTCCCAAAAAACTCCTTAAAAATATGTCAGAAAACGAAAGCAATACCCCGGATACCTCACTTGAGTATCTTGGCATTAAAAATCCTTCCAATACCTATTGGAATCTAAGTCCAGCCCAATTAGTTGAAGAAACCTTATTTCGTGGGGAAGGAGAATTATCAGACAGCGGTGCTATTATGGTGGATACTGGTGAGTTTACCGGAAGATCGCCAAAGGACAAATACGTTGTTCTTGACGACCAAACCCGAGATAACGTTTGGTGGGGTGATGTTAATCATGAATTTAGCTCAGAAAAATTCGATCGTTTGTACCAACGAATTTTAAGCTACCTACAAGGAAAAGATTTGTATATCCGTGATGCCCATGCTGGTGCTGATACAAACCATCAGATTAAACTAAGGGTAATCAATGAAAACCCTTGGCACAACCTTTTTTGTAACAATCTGTTTTTAAGACCTTCTGCCACTGAATTGGAGAATTTTTCTCCAGAATGGCATATCATTAATGCCTGTGGATTTAGGGCTGACCCTGAAATAGATGGAACACGCCAACACAATTTTACGATGATTAATTTCACCAAAAAGATAATTCTTATTGGAGGTTCTGCTTATACAGGTGAAATGAAAAAAGGAATCTTTACAGTTCTTAATTATTTGCTTCCTTTTAAAAAGGTTCTTCCTATGCATTGTTCAGCAAACATTGGCAAAGATGGAGAAACTGCTATATTTTTTGGACTTTCAGGTACAGGCAAAACCACCCTTTCGGCTGACCCTGAAAGAAATCTGATTGGAGATGACGAACATGGATGGACAGATACTGGCGTCTTTAATTTTGAAGGAGGCTGTTATGCCAAATGTGTTGATTTAACCCAAGAAAAAGAACCTCAAATTTGGGAAGCCATTCGATTTGGAACCTTATTGGAAAACTGCAGAACTTTTGACGGCAGTTCAACCGTAGATTTTGCTAACACAACTGTTACAGAAAATACGCGTGCAGCTTATCCTATTCATTATATCAATAATGCAGTTGAACCATCCGTTGGAGGAATTCCTAAAAACATTTTCCTTTTAACTGCTGACGCATTTGGGGTTTTACCTCCAATTTCAAAATTAACTCCAGGGCAAGCCATGTATCATTTCATTTCCGGTTATACTGCTAAAGTAGCTGGTACGGAAGCTGGCGTTACAGAACCTCAAACTACTTTTTCGGCATGTTTTGGTCGTGCCTTTTTACCCTTACATCCTACGAAATATGCTGAACTTTTAGGTGAAAAACTTAAAACAAATTCGGTTAATGTTTGGTTAATAAATACAGGTTGGACAGGTGGATCTTACGGAGAAGGTTCTAGGATGAAATTATCTTTTACCCGTGCTATGATTACAGCAGCATTGAAAGGAGAACTCAATACTGTAGACACGACTATTGATCCGGTTTTTGGATTACAAATACCTGTATCAGTTCCGAATGTACCTTCTGAAATCTTAATTCCTAAAAACACATGGAAAGATCAAAGCGCGTATGATAAAAAAGCACAAGAACTGGCAGCAGCTTTTGTAAAGAACTTTACGCAATATGCGGAATTTGCTAACGAAGAAATTATGCAAGCCGCCCCGAAAGTGAAACAAAACGCATAAGTTTTAAAACAAACCATTAACAAATAAAAAAAGCGACTCTTAGGTCGCTTTTTTTAGGGCAAGTTTTAAAATCAACAATACTGTTCAAATGCTGCTTTCAAATTATCAGCAATCATTTCTGCCATTCTTCCTTCGATATGATGACGCTCAATCATATGAACCAGTTTTCCATCCTTCAATAAAGCAATAGAAGGAGAAGAAGGAGGATATGGAAGCAAAAATTCTCTTGCTTTTGCAACTGCTTCTTTATCAACGCCGGCAAATACGGTTACCATATTCTGGGGAAGTTTGGAATGAGTCAATGCAAGTTTTACGCCTGGGCGACAAGTACCGGCTGCACAACCACAAACAGAGTTAATCACTAAAAGGGTTGTTCCTTGCGTATTGGACAACTGAGCTTGTACTTCTTCAGCAGTTTTCAATTCTTTAATGCCGGCACTCGAAAGTTCCGCTCTCATTGGAGCTACTAATTGTTCTGGATACATATGAATGTTAACTGATTTTAATTGCAAATAATTTCCAAAGGTTTCCCTTTTTATTCTTCAGGCCAAAAGTTATAAATTTTTTCTTTTTTCTGTTTAGATCTGTCACTCATGTAACCAATCAAGCGACCAATTGCGATTGGGTCTAAGAAGGGAAGCGTTTGTACTTTATTAGCTGCCAACACTCGCTGGGCATAAAGATTCTCCCCAATAGAAACACTTTCTCTTCCATCTTTGGGTAACTCTTCCATTAATAACCGCATAACAGCTGCATTAAGGTTGTTTCGAGCCATATCTTCAGGAGTTCCTCTTGGAATGTCCATCGCTAATATTGCAGTTTTTATTTTCTCCGGGGTATCATATGGGTATATTACAATAGGAGGTAATGTTAAAGTATCTTCCTCCAAATAATGAATTACGTAAATATAAGGAGTCAGTTTATCTCCTTGATATTCATTTAAATAATCTGAGAAGCTAAATCCTGTTTTCCGAAAGCCAATAGAAGAAATATACAAAGTATCACTCTCCACAACCGGTAAACTATAAAATCCTTTTTCATCTGCAATCATGCCTCGTCTAGTTTGATTGATTCTAATTCTGGCATAAGGAATGGGTTGTCCAGATTTTTGACCAACTACAATACCGGATAATTGATAAACTTGTTTTGTTTTATCTGTTGAGGGGATTATCTGACTCATCCCTTTGCTTAAAACTCCCACAAAAAAAAGAATACAACCTATTAACCGTAAATATCTTCGCATTATACTAATAACAAACTAACAATTGCCACCCAGTAATTGAACACAATGTACAAAAAGCAAATTGATTATTGTTAAACGAAGAATTAACTTGAAAATATACAAGTACGATTTATTAAGAGAACAATTTTAGTTGAGAAGGAATTCGAAAAGTTTTACGATGATGAATAGATCTTCCCCATTTATGTAAGGCTTCAATATGTGTCTGCGTTCCATACCCTTTATTTTGATTCCACCCAAATCTAGGATCTTCAAAATATAAATCTTCCATTAATTTATCGCGGGTAGTTTTTGCAATTATTGAGGCTGCTGCAATAGACTGAAATTTATTATCTCCTTTAATGATACATTCAAACTGAATCCCATTCCAAGGATTAAAGCGATTTCCATCTACTAAAATATACCCGGGAATAGGCGATAAAACATTTAAGGCAAGATGCATGGCTTCCATTGTTGCATTCAATATGTTTACCTGATCTATTCTTTCTACAGAAACCACCCCTATTCCAATTGAAATCGCCAGTTTTAATATTTCTTCTCTAAGCGCACTCCTTGCTTTTGAGGTTAACAGCTTTGAATCATTAATACCAGTTAAGACCAAATCGTTAGGCAGAATCACAGCGGCAGCTACAACTGGTCCAGCCAAACATCCTCTGCCTGCTTCGTCAACCCCTGCTTGAACTGTATTGATGCCTTCCATCCTTGATAAAAGTGCCATATTTGTATTGTGGAATTACAATCAAATCCCTGGACAAAATTAGACGACTCACTTAAATATGACAATCCTTGGATTCAAGTAAATGAACATCAAGTACTAAATCCAGCGGGTAACCCAGGTATCTATGGAGTAGTTCATTTTAAAAATCTTGCGATAGGAGTAGTGCCTATTGATAAAGAGGGTTATACTTGGTTAGTCGGGCAGTTCAGATATCCTTTAAATGAGTATTCCTGGGAAATTCCTGAAGGAGGAAGCCCTATAGATATTGACCCTCAGGAAGGAGCCCATCGAGAACTGCAGGAAGAAACCGGACTAATGGCTGAAAACTTGATCGAAATTCAACGTTTACATTTATCCAATTCAGTGTCAGATGAGCTTGCCATTTTATATGTAGCTACTGGCTTAACTCAAGGCAAAGCAATGCCTGAGGAAACCGAACAATTAAGGGTTAAAAGAATTCCCTTTGAGGAAGCATACCAAGAAGTATGCGACGGCAAGATTACTGATGCAATGTCAGTTGCAGGTATTCTCAAGGCAAAACTTTTGTTAGATTCCGGTAAACTGAAATACTAATTAATGTAATGCAGTTAAGGTGTTCCCAACTAAATCACTCAGAATCCTGCT
>RFSG01000007.1 GCA_009924095.1 Sphingobacteriia bacterium | reverse complement strand
AAATAAAAAATCCCTTAAAGACGATTAGTCAGGGTTTGGTTTAATTCGTTTTCTAGAAACCGAACCCGATCTTCTAATAACCTAATTTTGTCTTTTAATAACTGGATATATTCAGCCATATGCTGAGGATCTGAAAATAAATAAAAATCAGGACTGGCTTTAACCGGTAGATTTTCTGGAATGGTTGGCTCATGTGGAATTACCGTGTTGGGTATGCTTCCAGATCCGCTCTCGCCTAATAATTGTTCTATTGAAACATTCAGAATCCTACAAACTTGTTGCAACCGCTCTAAAGTTATTCTTACATCTCCATTTTCAACTTTGCTATAGGTAGCCTGCGAAATGTTTAACAAATCCGACATTTGTTCCTGGGTTAGCTTTTTAGACACCCGAGCAGACTTTAATTTTTTACCTAATACTTTCACAAAAAATCAAATTCAGGTACAAATGAAATGAAATGAATTGAATCGCATGGTTATCGAATCAGAACAAATAATTGCCGATCAAAACAATTATTTATCCCTTCATTTCAAATATACAGGGAAAAGATCGTATATAATGCAGTTGATGCATTAAATTCCGAAATCTGAAAAATCTCATAAAGAATTTACAGAAAATGAAAAAATATTCATTAAAGTAGTAATACTGTTGAAGATATTCTTAAGACTTTAATAATATTCTTTGAACGTTTAAGAATTATTCATTAAACCTTTTATTTTATTATGGTTTGGATGACATAGGATCAAAGTCCTTTACCACAAAACCTTTTGGAATCAGAAACTCACTCGGTAAAACAGTTTGAGGTTTTATTTCAATTGCAGTTAATATCGTAGTTCCTAAGGTTTCTTCAGTATTCATCATTTTTAAGGGTAGCCCTTTAATTCCTTTGATCATAAAACTTTGCATTTGTTTGGTTGCGGTTCCTTGAAGCGTTGGAGATAAATTTAATTTCTCTGTTGCCCATACATAAGAAATAGAGGAATTTCCTTTTTCATCTCTGGTGACGATTTTATATTTATGACAGGGATATCCAGCTATTGTTACCAATTCACTTTCCTTTAGTACTACTGGGTCAGGTAATTTAATAGCACCAGATTTTGAGTTCATTCTCCAAGCTGTTTTTTCTGCAGTTTGCAAAGCAAATGCTTCATTCGTTTCCGCATTGTAAATAATATTTCCCATTTGACTCATCATTCCTCCTTCTGTAAACATGGCCATGTTTTTTTCTCCAAATTTGAAGGATATTGCTTGGGGAATAAATGCCTTTGCAAGTTCTGCCATGCCTCCCTCTAATTGAAATTTGTATTTTACTTGTCCCGTAAAATAGGCAGGAACTTGAGCAACACTTATTAAGGCAAATAAGCCTAATCCAATAAACACAAGAATATTTTTCATACTTAAATATACAAACCTTTCTTTATCACCAAATAGTATTTAAGGGGAAAGAAAAGGCAATTCATTTTCCAGTAAGTAAAGTAATTTTTCTGGGGTAAGAGTTTTCATACACAAAAAATGTCCTTTTGGGCATTGGGTATAGCCTAAATGACTGCAAGGTCGGCAGGATAAGGAAGGGTTTTCAAAATTATAATGTGGGGTTCTCCAAGGATACATCCCTAGTTCAGGACCAGTATTTCCCCAAATGACCAATATTTTCTGATGTAGGGCGGCGCTAATATGCATTAAGCCAGTATCATGCGTAACCACCCCTGATGCAAGTTTGAGCCAAGCTCCGGATTCTTCTAAAGTGGTTTTCCCTGTTAAATTAATTACTTGACCACAAGCTTCCTGAATGGCTCTTCCGGCAAGAAGCTCCGCTGAACCTCCTAATAAAACAACCTTATGCGGATAGGAATTTAATAAACGAATATAATAATCCGTCGGCCATTTTTTAGTTTCATGCGATCCACCTAAAGCTATTGCTAAGTATTGTCCCTCCAATAAACCGAGATCCTGAATTTTTTCTTTAACATTTAATAATACCTCAGGCCGAATTGGAAAATCTAATCCCAATCCATCATCCATAATCCCCCAATCCTGAAGGGTAGAAAGATATTTTTGAACTGTATGTCGGGGATCGGGTAATCCCCATTTTAGTTTGGTGTATTTCCACCGTTGAAAAGCTTTTTTAGGATATACACGAAATGGAACCCCTAATTGAAATCGAACCAATCGCGACCGAATACTATCATGCAAATCCAGAATTAAATCAAAGGATTGTTTTTTTAACTCCTGCAAAATTGGAGCGAGTTTCCCTTCCAGTAGCCAAATCTTATTTAAGTCGGGATGTTGTTCAATTGCTTCTTTAAATTTCGCCTTTGTTAAATAATGAATATTTGCATCTGGAAATTTTTTCCGTATTGCCCGAATTACAGGCGTTGTCATCAAAATATCTCCAATAGAAGAAAATCGGATAATTAATATTCTTGGAGAATCAGGGAGCGAAAATTTCATCAATTAATTTATGAATATAAGCTTCTTTTGCTAAACCCCCGGGAGAAATACTATCTTCCCAAACAGGTAATTCACTTAACGAAACTAAAATAGCTGCTGTAGGATAAATGGGAGCATCCCATGCTTCCTGCAATTGACAAAAATCTAAATAAGCTTTCCCTTTTCTTAATCTCACTGAACTTAATCGAATAGGTTTATTTAATTTTTTTGAAAATGCACTTATTTGGGGATGTAATTTCCTGACAAAATAATAAGGAGGTTCCTGAGTTTGAGGATACCAATTAAAGGATAATATATCTAACTCTTTTGCCCAATTGGGAAGGGCATCATCAGGTGAAAAAGTCCACGATATTTTGCCATGATAAATATTACGTAAACTATCTAAGGATAATTTCATCTGAGGTTGTTTTTCATACCAAGGAAGATTTTCTCCCCAGATTAATAAGGGGGGAGGGAATTTACAAGCATTTAAATAAGCTAAATTCACATTCAAATAGGCAGATACCCAAACTGAAGCTGAATTAGAAGATAGCTGTAAGGAATTAGGTACCCAACCTGTTTGTTGTTCAGGAGGATAAAGCGAATCGGGATGCATACGCGTAAATGCTAAACTCCAATCTGGAAATAAATCATGAACCCAAGGATTAATTATTTTTAATTTATAATAAATTGCTGAATCCATTTCTGGGAGTCCTGAATTTCCAGTACTCACCGGAATTTCAATTTGAATGGTCTTTAATCCTTTTAATTTTAGTCGAATTAAATTCTTTTTAAGTAGTGGGATTGAATTAATATTCTGATCCAAATATAAACCTGCTCCAATAGGGATTTTCGGAGCTCGCGTACATTTAATACCCGAAATTCCAATTATCAGAATTAAAATAAAAACTAAAATACCAGAATTATTTTTTTGCATTATTTTTTTTCACGGTAAACCAATTTTCTATTTCAGCAGTAGATAAGGAGTTAAATATTGGAATTGATCCAACACCAGATTTATTTGCAGCTGAAATTCCCCAATGAATATCTTGGTAGCCTGCAATACTATGTGCATCTGGATTGATAGAAATTTTTACCCCTTTTTCAACTGCATACGAAATCCATTCCCAGTCCATATCTAATCTCCAAGGATTTGCATTTAACTCAATTACTACATTATTATTTGCACAAGCATCAATAATTAATTTATGATTCACCGGATATCCTGCTCTTGCCAATAATAATCTACCGGTTAAATGCCCTAATATTGTAGTATAAGGATTTTCAATTGCATTTAATAAGCGTAACATCGCTTTTTCTTCGGTCATATTTAAATGACTATGAATAGATGCAATTACAAAATCAAAGGTGGATAATATTTCAGGGGAATAATCTAAACTTCCATCTCCAAGAATATCGGCTTCAATTCCGGAAAATATTTTAAAAGGGAATAATTTTTTATTTAGAGATTGAATTTCTACTTGTTGGGCTTCAACTCTTCCTTCGCTTAAACCATTTGCATAAACAGCAGATTTTGAATGGTCAGTTACCCCTAAATATTGATACCCTAGTTTTTGGGCAGCGATTGCCATTTCTTCCAAAGTATTTAACCCATCTGACCATCGGGTGTGTAAGTGTAATACCCCTTTTAAATCAGAGGGCCTAATATCTGGAAGGATTCCTACTTTTCGGGCTCTTGCTACTTCTCCTTTTCCTTCTCTTTGCGTTGGGGGGATACAAGGAAGACCAGCCTTTGTATACCATTCTTCCTCTGTGGATAGGGGTTCATTAAGTGGAATTCCTACCTCTTCTAAATGCTTTGGATCAGCGGAAGATATAATCAATTCGTTTATTATATCTTTCGATATTATCTTCAGTATTACTGGTATTTCTGATATTTTAAGGCTTGCCTTAATTCCTTGATCAGTTTGTTGTACTGCGGTTAATCTTGGAGAAGAAACTAGAGCATCCATCAATAATTGAGGGGTTCCGGAATCTAATAAAATCAATACTTCTCGGATGATCGGGGATTCTCTTCTCATTTCCCCACTAAGCCACACTCGACCTTCGGTTAATTTTTCTAATTCAGGCAACCATCCGCTTATTTCCTGAGCTACGGAAGCAAAATGTGCGAGTCCGTTACTGGCTTGCAGAAACTCAATTGCTTTTTTGATATTTTCCTGTGTTTTTTGTCCAAACCCTTTTAATTCCAACAAACGATTTTCAATACAGGCATATAATAACTCCCCGGGCGTAGTAATTCCCAATTGATGCCAAACTACTGCAACTTTTTTGGGGCCTAGCCCTTTTATTTTCAGTAATTCTAATATTCCAGGCGGTGTTTGATCTAATAATTCTGTTAATAGGGTAAATGAATTATTTTTAACGATTTCTTCCAAAGCGGCTTTAATACTTGTTCCAATCCCATCCACAGCTCCTAATCTTCCTTGATGAATCAATTGACTAATCGACTCAGGATATTTATCTATTTTAAATGCAGCCTGGGAATAGGCATTAACCTTGAAGCTATTCTCTCCTCTAATTTCAAGAAGTTGAGCGGTTAGTTTCAAATAATCGGCTAGGGATGAATTATCTATTTCCATGCTGTAAAATAAGGGACAATCGGGTAAATTTGAATTATGGCAAAACTATCGAACTTAAGAAATACTAAGTACAAAGAAAATCGAGATACTGGATTTGGACAACAAGTAGGTCAGCAGGGAACTAGATTAATTCTCCCCAATGGAAATTTTAATGTGGTTAAAATTGGGATTCCCTTGTTGGAACGTCTTAGTTTATTTCATGCTTTGATCAAGTTGACTTGGCCTCAGTTTTTAGGAATGGTAGCCTTGGTGTTTATTTTGATAAATATAGGCTTTGCTTGTATTTATTATTTAATTGGGCCTGCCCAAATGGGAGGGTTAATGAGCGAGAAACCTGTTAGTTTTTTTTTAGAATGTTTTTTCTTTAGTTGTCAAACGTTTGCAACGGTAGGTTATGGAAGGGTAAATCCGATTGGTTTGGGCAGTGGAATGGTAGCGGCTTTTGAAGCTTTGATAGGAGTGACCTCCTTTGCCTTAATTACGGGGTTATTGTATGGAAGATTTGCTCGACCCGTAGAGAAAATATTATTCAGTGAAAATATATTAATTTCTCCTTACCGAGAAGGAAAAGCCTATATGTTTCGAGTGGTAAATGCTTATATGAATATTATTACTGAGGCAAGAATACAGGTTATGTTATCCTGGGTAGAAGAAGAAGGGGATAAAAAAGTACGAAAATTTTATGCCTTAGCCTTAGAACGGGAAGAGGTTAATTTTTTAGTGTCCACTTGGACGGTAGTTCATCCCTTAGAAGACAGTAGTCCATTAAAAGATATTAGCATTGAAGAATTAACAAATCGAGATTTAGAAATTATTATTTTATTGAAGGGATTTGATGATACCATTTCTCAAACTATCCATGCACGTCATTCCTATAAATATTATGAGGTAATTGATAATGCTAAGTTTTTACCTTCCTTTTACAATGAAAATCAAAAAATGGTAATTCGATTAGATCAATTAAATGCCTATGAAAAATTAGGGTAATTATTTTACCGATGCCGCGTCTTTTCTTTTTTCATGAGTCTTTTATTCATAAAAAGACCATGTTCCGGATGGTTACAATTTTTACGAGGGTCTCCGTATCGAATATTATAATATGGTTTACAGGCTGAAAGCAGCAGAAATAAAATGATCCATTTCCAGCCCGCGGAGTTCATAAATTTATTTACTATTCATCTTGTAAGGGTCTTACAAAAATAAATCCAGGTAGTTTGCTAATTGAATCTACAAGTGTTTCAATTTTATTTAAGGAGGCAGGGCCATTTCCTTGATTTAATATTTTAAAGGTTTCCATATCCCAGGTTAATTCATGGGTAACTGAAACTGCATCACTTATTCCTTCTAATTTATATTCAGATTTTAAGGTTCTAAATCCAGCATCTACAATGGCTCTTAACAAACGTTCTCTTTCTTCAGGTGAAATTTGACGCGTCCATACGCCAGATCTATCCGTAAATTTAATTCCTGTATATTCAAAAAGTCCATCCTGTGTTACTTGCACCTTATAAACAGGACAGGTACCAAAACAAGGACTTCTATCTAATTTATACAAGAAATCAGATGGAACCAGATCCGCGGTAGGAACCTTTTTTCTGGAGCTAGAACAACTCACCCCGAAAAGGATAAGAAATAGTAGTGTTATAAGCGTGATTTTCATTTTTTGGATTGATTTTTATTTTTCTGGATTTGTCTTTTCATTTCTTCCTGCTTTTTTTGTTGTTTTTCCAACCAAGAAGCCATTCTACCCTTGGGTGCCTGACCCGACTTTTTCTTAGCTTTTACCGCATGTAATTGTTCTAATAATTTTTTATCATTAATAGATGCTTTAATTAAAAAAGATTGGGAAATGGATAATACGTTCGCGAGGAAATAATAATAACTTAATCCTGCTGCATAATTATTTAATATCCCTAAGAATATAATTGGCATCACATATCCCATCCATTGTAATTGTTTCATTTGAGGATTTGTATTTCCTTGAGTTTGTTGGCTTACATAAGTAAATGCAATGGTAGATAAAGTCATTAATAAAGTAAATAAACTTACATGGCTGCCATAAAAAGGAATTTCAAAGGATAAATCTAAAATAGAATCATAGGAAGATAAATCCGTAGCCCAAAGGAAAGATTGTTGTCTTAATTCTATAGATGCAGGAAAAAACGAAAACATCGCTAAAATAATGGGCATTTGCAGTACTAAAGGAATACAACCGCTTAGGGGGGATACACCAACAGAACTATAATAGGACATTTTTTCAGTTTGAAGACGGGTATTATCATTTTTATATTTTTCCTCTAATTCTTTTACTTCCTGAGATTCATTTACAATTCTCATTTTTGCCATTGAAACATAACTACGGTAAGCCAATGGAAAGACCAATACTCGAATTAATAAGGCAAGAATTAAAATGATAATACCATAATTGGCGATTTTATCTTCTAATAATTTAAATACAGTTAAAACAATATATTTATTGATGTATCCAATAAAGCTCCATCCCATTGAAATCATTTTATCAAGTCCTAAATCATAACTTTTTAAAGTAGAATAGGAATTCGGACTGAACACAAATTTTAAAGTTACTTGTTCTTGTTGATCAAAATCTGTGGGCAAATGAAATACCCCTTTCATTTCTTTATTATAGGTTTCATCGGAGGGGACAGTGCATTCCAATTGTATTTCTTCAAAAGGTATTTCTGGAATAACGGTTGTATTAAAATAATGATTTTTGAAGGCAACCCATTGCGTTTCGGTTTTAATATTTTCAGATTGAGGGTCTGTGGATGCTGCATTTAAAGATTCTACATCATCCCCGCTTTTATAATAAATAGTGGTTTGATTCCGCATGTTCTGCACCGATTTTTCAGTACGCGGAATTTCTACAGTCCAATTAAATTCAATATGTTTATTTCTAATTAAATCGGCTAATTGATGATATTCGGCATGAAAGGTAAAGTCATATTGACCGTTGGTGAGTTCATACACATGATCAATATAACGACCTGGTGCTATTTCAGCACGGAAGCGAATTTCCAAAGGTTTATTTCCTTTTGCGACAGAAAGTTTATTTGGGATATTAAGTGGAGTGAAATAGAGTTGGTCGGTTTCAATCGTTCTATTGCCGTGAGCAAACGTAAATGCGAATCTATTTTTTAGATGTTCGTCAATAACGGGAAGGGGAAGGCTATCGTAAGTTTTGTATTTAGATAACCAAGCACCGATAGGTTTGCCACCTTTTGAGCTAAACATCATTACCAAGTCATCAGTACGTGCTTCAATAAAAGTTTCGGTACCTGTTGCTACCGGGGCAAATGCACCAAATTGATCTTTAAGGGCTAAGGCTTGCAAGCTATCTCCGGATACAGAGATATTAGAATCTGAAAGGGAATCTAAGTTTTCAGATTTTTCAGATTCTTCCGATAGGTTATCGAGGTTATCAGAATTGGGTTGCGATTTTTCAATTGAAGACTTAACCTGGGTAGGTTCAGCTTCAGGTTGAAAGAAATACATCCAGGTGAAAAAAATACCGGCAATCAGTACAAAGCCGATGAGAGAGTTACGATCCATGCAAGGAAAAGCTAAGAATGGGCAAAATTAATCCGATTCCCGACAGGGAAGTAAAAAATATTGAGGGTTTAGCGGTATTTTATTTAAGAAGTTTAAAATCGTAGCAGGCTTTCACAAAAGCAACAAACAAAGGATGGGGAATTTCCACAGTAGATTTAAGTTCAGGATGAAACTGACAGCCAAGGAAAAAGGGGTGGTCATGAATTTCGATTATTTCAACTAAATCGGCATCTGGATTAATTCCCGAGAACTGCATTCCTGCATTTTCAAAGGCCTGGCGATATTTATTGTTGAATTCGAAGCGATGGCGATGTCTTTCCGAAATGCGTGTTTTTTTATAGGCTTTAAAGGCTTTGCTATCTTTTTGGATTTCGCAAGGGTAGGCTCCAAGGCGCATGGTTCCACCCATTTGTCGAACCTTTGTTTGTTCTTCCATTAAAGCGATCACCGGATTTTTAGCTGATTTTTTAAATTCAGTAGAAGTACAATCTTTAAGTTTTAAAACATTTCTACCAAATTCAACAACAGCCATTTGCATACCTAAACATATTCCTAGAAAGGGAATTTTATTTTCTCTAGCGAAACGAACTGCGATAATTTTTCCTTCGATTCCTCTTTCCCCAAATCCAGGGGCAACCAAAAGGCCATCGAGGGGGGAGAGGAGTCTGAATACATTTTCTTCGGTGATATGTTCAGAATGAATGGAATGTACTTTTACTTTGAGGCGATTTTCGGTTCCGGCATGAACGAAGGATTCGAGGATAGATTTGTAGGCGTCTTGCAATTCAACGTACTTGCCGACAAGTCCGACTTGTATTTCATCTTGAGGATTTTTTAAACGATTCAGAAATTCATTCCACTCGGTTAACTCAGGTTCATTTTTTAAAGGAAGTTTACAGATGTTTAACACCACCCGGTCTAACTTCTCTTTTTTCATTAATAGGGGCACATCGTAAATTGAATCTGCGTCAATGCTTTCAATCACGGCATTACTCTGCAGATTGCAGAAGAGCGCTATTTTCGCTCGAATTTCACGGGTAAGTTTGTATTCCGTTCTACAGACCAGGATATCAGGTTGAACTCCTGATTCCAACAACATTTTTACAGAATGTTGCGTGGGTTTAGTTTTTAATTCTCCTGCTGCTTTTAAATAGGGAACTAAAGTAAGATGAATTACTGCGGATCGATGGGGACCTAATTCGTATTTAAGTTGCCGAACTGCTTCAATATAGGGAAGGGATTCGATGTCCCCAACCGTTCCTCCTAATTCGGTTATTACAAAATCAAAATTCCCAGTTTCTCCCAGAAGGCAAATTCTTCTTTTTATTTCATCCGTAATATGGGGGATGACCTGAACGGTTTTACCTTGGTATTTACCATCCCTTTCATTTTTAATAACATATTCATAAATTCTTCCGGTAGTTACATTATTGGCTTGGGAGGTAGGTACATTTAAGAATCGCTCGTAATGACCCAGGTCTAAATCTGTTTCAGCTCCATCTTCGGTTACATAACATTCTCCATGTTCATAAGGATTTAAGGTACCCGGATCAATGTTAATATAGGGATCGAATTTTTGAATGGTTACCCGATAGCCTCTTGCTTGTAGGAGTTTAGCTAAGGATGCCGATACAATTCCTTTGCCGAGGGAAGAAGTCACACCACCGGTGACAAATAAATAACGAGGAGAGGAAGCCATAAGGTTTGCTTATGGACTTCAAAAGTACAAAAAAAATTATCGTCCTACCTTAGTATTGACGCAATTAATTAATTTATAATTCTTTTAGGCGATCTTTAATTACCCGAATACGAGATTCAGAATCTTGTTGTTTTTTTTCTTCAGCTGCAATAATTTCAGGTTTTGCATTTAATCTGAATTTTTCGTTTTCTAATTTTTTTCTTACAGAAATTAAAAATCCTTCCTGATAATTTAATTCTTCAGTAAGTTTTTGTTTTTCAATTTCAGGATCAATAACCGATTCTAATAAAATATAAAATTCATCTTGGTCAATTAATTTATAAGTTGCCCCATTGATTTTTTCTTTCGTAAATTCAATAGGAGAGAAATTTCCCATTTTTTGTATTAAAGCAATTATTCCAGGTGTATATTCTTGAAGATTTAGCGGATTAATCCATAATTGCAAGGTTTGTTTTGGAGATATTTGATGTTGATTTCTCAAGCTTCTTAATTCAGTAATGGCTTGTTGAATATGGGGGAAGAAAACCAATAAAGGTTTATTTTCTGATTTAACCGTAAGGGTACGCAGTTGAGAAACCATAAGATCTTCCCCTTCTTTTCTAGGGGATAATAAATGCCAGATTTCTTCGGTAAGAAAAGGCATAAAAGGATGTAATAATTGGAGTAAAGATTCAAAAATATGTTGTATTTTAATTAATAATTCAGGAGATAGTCCATGTCCTTGGGGCGGTTTAATCATTTCTAAAAACCAAGAGCAGAAATCATCCCAGATTAATTTATAAATGACCATTTGTGCTTCACTAATTCTGAATTTATTAAAATGGTCTTGTAATTCAATAGTGGTGTTTGCAATTTTAGCACCCATCCATTGAATAGCCAATTGTTGCACAGGATCCATAGGGCAATCCATTTCTTGCCAAGAATGAATTAGCCGAAATGCATTCCATATTTTATTGGCAAAATTTCTTCCTTGTTCACAATAAGATTCATCAAATAATAAATCATTTCCGGCTGGTGAACAAATTAACATTCCAAATCTAACGCCATCCGCAGAATATTTATCAATTAATTCAATAGGGTCGGGAGAATTTCCAAGTGATTTACTCATTTTTCGTCCTAATTTATCTCTTACAATTCCAGTGAGATAAACATTTTTAAATGGAGGGGCTTGACGATATTCGTATCCAGCCATAATCATTCGGGCCACCCAGAAAAATAATATTTCCGGTGCAGTAATTAAATCGTTTGTAGGATAATAATAATTAATATCTGGATTATTGGGATCTTTAAATCCATCAAAAACAGAAATAGGCCAAAGCCAGGAAGAGAACCAGGTATCCAATACATCTTCATCCTGTTGTAAATCATTTGCAGATAAATTAAGATCTGGAAATAATTGTTGTGCATTACTTAAGGCTAATTCAGGGGTAATAGCAACGATGGTATTTCCATTGGGTAAATAATATGCAGGTATTCTATGTCCCCACCATAATTGACGTGAGATACACCAATCTTTAATATTTTCCATCCAATGGCGATAGGTGTTTTTGAATTTATTAGGAATTAAATTCACCACATCATTTTCTACCGCTTCTTTTGCTTTTCCCGAGATGGATTTCATATTTACGAACCATTGTTGAGAAAGGCGGGGTTCAATTACTGCATCGGTTCTTTCGGAGAAACCAACAGAGTGAACAATGTCTTCTGTTTTAACTAATAATCCTTCGGTTGCTAAATCGGCAGCCATTTTTTTTCTGGCAACAAATCTATCTTCCCCAATATATCTTCCGGCAATGGGAGCGATGGTGCCATCTTCATTAAGGGTATTAATAATTTCAAGATTATGTTTAAGTCCAATTTCATAATCTAATAAATCATGCGCCGGAGTTACTTTAAGACATCCGGTACCGAAGGAAATATCAATATTTTCATCAGCAATAATTGGAATTTCTCTATGAATAAATGGGACGATTGCTTTTTTACCAATCAGGTGTTGATAGCGTTCATCATTAGGATGTACAGCTATTCCAGAATCTCCTAAAATAGTTTCGGGTCGTGTAGTGGCAACAGTAATCCAGGTTTGATTTTCTCCTGCGATGGGGTAATTAACATAAAATAATTTCCCATTAATTTCTTTTCTAATTACTTCTTCATCTGAAACAGCGGTTAACCCTTTTGGATCCCAGTTTACCATTCTTACACCACGATAAATGAGTCCTTTTTCATATAGATCAACAAATACCTGAATAACGGCATCCGATAAATTTTCTTCGAGGGTAAATCGGGTTCTATTCCAATCGCAGGAGCAACCTAATTTTTCAAGTTGTTTTAAAATAATACCACCGTATTTATCGGTCCATTCCCAGGCATGTTTTAAAAATTCTTCTCTAGACAGGTCTTTTTTAGAAATTCCTTTTTCAGACAAGAGTGCTACTACTTTGGCTTCAGTTGCAATAGAGGCATGATCCGTTCCGGGTACCCAACAAGCATTATATCCTTGCATTCGTTTGCGTCGGATAAGTACATCCTGCAAGGTGTTATTGAGCATATGTCCCATATGTAGAATGCCGGTTACATTGGGAGGAGGGATAACTATGGTATAAGGTTCTCTGTTATCGGGTTTAGATTGAAAATATCCTTGATTTTTCCAATGTTGATACCATTTGTTTTCGGTATCTGCAGGTTGATAGTTTTTATTAATTTCCATGGTTTGGTATGGGACACGAAATTACAAAAGAGAAAGGATGAATTTCGGATTGGCGAGTGATTAATCCGTAATTTGTGCTACCATGAATTATAAATTGGGAAAATATTTATTTACTGGAGAATATTGGCATAAGGATTTTCCTGCTGGGATAGCGGTATTTTTAGTTGCAATACCCTTATGTTTAGGGATTGCCCATGCATCAGGAGCTCCCTTATTATCGGGATTAATTGCTGGGGTAATTGGTGGAATTTTGGTGGGAGTAGTAAGTCCTGCACAATTAGCGGTAAGTGGCCCAGCGGCAGGGCTTACGGCTATTTACCTTATCTGGAATAGCAGAATTAGGTAGTTGGCCAGCCTTTACATTGGCAGTTTCAATATCACGTGTTTTGCAAATTGGGTTTGGGCGAATTCGTGCTGGGGCATTAGCTTCGTTTGTTCCGGGTACCGTTATTCAAGGGATGTTATCTGCGATAGGGATTATATTAATCCTAAAGCAATTTCCGCATTTAATTGGGTATGATTTAGAGGAGATGGGGGTTGAGGAGTTTAGATTATCCGTTCATGATATTAATGAAAAATATGCGTATGAATTCGATTCTGAATTCGATTCATTTTCATTATTCATACATGCGATACGTCATTTGCATCCTGGCCGATTGTTTATTGGAATTACTTCTATTATAGGATTATGGTTATGGGATTATTGGAAGCATAAGCCATTTAAAATTCCCGGTGCTTTGGTAGTAGTTATTTGGGGAACACTTTGCGCTGAAGTGTTTGAATATTTTATACCTCATTATGTTTTAACGGCAGATCATACCGTTCAATGACCTGTTTTGCAATCGCTGGAAAACTTAATTGTTTTTCCTTCTAATGAAATTTGGGGAAATTGGGTATTATATAAAGTAGCTATTATACTTGCTTTAGCAGCATCCTTAGAAACCTTATTATCCATTGAAGCGATGGATAAAATAGATCCTTTGAAAAGAGTAACTCCAGTAAATACAGAATTACAAGCACAAGGGATTGGAAATATTATTAGTGGAATTTTAGGTGGGCTGCCAATTGCCGCAGTAATTGTTAGAGGTAGTGTAAATATTGAGGCTGGAGGCCGAACAAAAGCATCGAGTATTACCCATGGAATATTTATATTAATTGCTTGGATTTTTTTTAGTCCAATATTAAATCAAATTCCATTATCTGCCTTAGCAGCAATTTTAGTTTATACTGGTATTAAATTATGTAAACCTTATCAGTTCTATAATAATTTTGAGAAAGGATTAGGTTCTTTTTTACCATTTATAATTACAGTTGTTGGGATTGTTTTTACCGATTTATTAATAGGCATTATTTCTGGGATATTTGTGGCAAGTATATTTATCATAAAGGAGAATTATTTAGCTCCAGTATTAGATGTTCATAACTTAGGTAGGCGATATAGAATAGTATTAGGTGAAATTTTAACCTTCCTTCATAAAAACAGGATTCGAAAAGTGTTAGAGAATATACCTGAGGATAGTATTGTAAAAATTGATGGTTCTCGATCACGTTTTATTGATCGGGATATAATTGCTTATTTTGAAGAATTCAGGGATAAGTCATCGGCTAGAAATATGGAATTATTATTTAGTGGAAATATTCCATTATCATTTAACAAAAACAAACAAAAGGAAAATATGGATGAAATTTATGCTCGGTTGTTTGATAATAACAAGAAATGGGTTGCAGAGAAATTATCTATAGATCCTGAATATTTTAATAGGTTATCGGAAGGACAAACCCCACAATATTTATTGGATGTTCAGGTAGTCGAGTTCCAGCGAATGAAATTACAGGAACAGACCCAGGTGAAATGTTTGTGCATCGAAACATTGCCAATTTAGTAGTGAACACAGATGTTAATTTATTATCAGTTGTTCAATATTCAATAGAAGTATTGAATGTAAAGCATATAATTGTATGTGGGCATTATGGGTGCAGAGGAATTAGAGCAGCAGTAGAGGAGCATCCGCATGGGTTAATTGATAAATGGTTAAGAAATATAAAGGATGTATATCGTTTACATAAGGAAGAATTAGATGAAATAGCGGATAAGGAATTAAAGCATAGGAGGTTAGTAGAGCTTAATGTACAGGAGCAGGTATTAAACTTAATGAAAACCTCATTTGTTCAAAAGAACCGAAAGTTATTTGGTTTTCCGCAAGTGCATGGATGGGTATATGATTTGAAAACAGGTCAGATTAAGGATTTGAATTTAAGTATTAATTCAGAGTTGGATGAATTGTATAGGTTGTATTAGTTTAAGAGGGGAATTTATAATAATTAAAATGAAGTTGGATTTATTAAAATGTAAATAGAAGTAATCTTTGTAAGTGGTGATTTTTTTGTTGAGGATAAAATTGTTAGGTAAAGTGTATGAAGAATCTGAAGATGTTGGGATAGAAAATTTTAATAGATAGGGGTTAGTAAAATGAATAGGCAAGTCGGACTTGCAATTTTTATAGATGGAGTAGCGGATGTTTTAATTTAGAAAGGTTCTATTTGTAGTCGGTTTTCAGCTGAATACACAGATTTGCAAGTCGGACTTGCAAAAGTCTTGTAAAAGGAGAATAAGTGCAATTTTGAGAGGAGGTAAATGAATATCTTTAAAAGCAGTCTTTCAGATTTGCAAGTCGGACTTACTGAAATTAAGGAAAAGGTAGATTTGAGATAGAAATCTTGCGAAAATCTCATTTAAATGTATTTTCTTAAATTTCTGGTTTAAACTTTACTTGATTGATAATAGGGGAAATGGATTTTAAGGAATTCAAAAAGTGAAGATTTTTTTTGGAGCTAAGTTGATCAGGTAAAAAAGCAAAACCTGTATTGGTTCAACCAAAGAATAGGACCGCTTCAAAATCCTATACATTATATATTAACGACCAATTTTATGGAATGAAATTGAATTGTTAAAATATTTTGCAAGTCCGACTTGCAAAATTGACAAATCCATAAGGATTTGCATCTAAAATCACTTCCTGTATTCTAGGTAATTTTAATTTGCCCTGTTTTTGAGCAATATCCGATACCTCATTAGATTTGATATTATTTTAATTTTTACCCAAAACAAAAAAACCATCCCTTTAGAGATGGCTTTTTGTTACAAACTTACTAGTTATTAATACCGGTAATACTCAGGTTTAAATGGTCCTTCTGGATGAACGCCAATATATCTGGCTTGTTCCGCAGTTAAAGTTTCCAATTCCACTCCAATTTTTGAAAGGTGCAAGTAAGCAACTTTTTCATCTAAATGTTTTGGAAGTGTATAAACCTTATTTTCATATTTACTGCTGTTTTGCCAAAGTTCAATTTGCGCTAAAGTTTGATTCGTAAAGGAATTTGACATTACAAAGGATGGGTGACCTGTTGCACATCCTAAATTTACGAGACGACCTTCTGCCAATATAATTACCTCTTTCCCATCAACAGTATATAGGTCTACTTGAGGTTTAATGGTATCCTTTGTAGAGCCATAATTTTCATTTAACCATTTCATATTGATTTCATTATCAAAATGACCAATATTACAAACGATTGCTTTGTCTTTCATTAATTTGAAATGTTCACCATCAATTATGTTAACATTTCCCGTAGCTGTTACAAATATGTCTGCAATTTTTGCGGCATCAATCATTTTCATAACTTGAAATCCTTCCATTGCAGCCTGTAAGGCACAGATAGGATCGATTTCAGTAACGATCACTCTTGCTCCTGCACCTCTTAAAGATTTAGCAGAACCTTTTCCAACATCGCCAAATCCAGCAACCACGGCAACTTTACCTGCCATCATAACATCAGTTGCACGACGAATAGCATCTACCAAGGATTCCTTACAACCATATAAATTATCAAATTTAGATTTTGTAACAGAATCGTTAATATTGATTGCGGGGATTGGAAGTGTTCCAGCTTTTACCCTTTCATACAAGCGATGAACTCCTGTAGTAGTTTCCTCTGATAGTCCTTTAATTCCAGTCACTAACTGTGGAAATCTATCTAGAACCATGTTTGTTAAATCTCCTCCATCATCTAAAATCATATTTAAGGGACGAGATTCATCACCAAAAAACAAGGTTTGCTCAATGCACCAATCAAACTCTTGTTCATTCATGCCTTTCCATGCAAATACAGGAATTCCTGCAGCCGCAATTGCAGCAGCAGCATGATCCTGAGTAGAAAAGATATTGCAGGATGACCATCTAACTTCGGCCCCTAATTCAATAAGAGTTTCAATTAATACTGCCGTTTGTATGGTCATGTGTAAACAACCTGCAATGCGAGCATCTTTTAAAGGTTTGGAATGTTTATATTCCTGACGAATACTCATCAAGCCTGGCATTTCTGCTTCAGCAAGGCGAATTTCTTTACGACCCCAAGCAGCGAGGGAGAGGTCTTTGACTTTGTAGTCTTCGGTTTTTACCATTTTAATAATGAAAGGTTTGTACAAAATTACCCAAATTTTTTCAAGGAAAACAAGGAATTGGGGACTTTTAGTTCATTATTTTCAATAATTATTGAAAGTGGCGGGTTCTGTTTTTAATATAGATTTGATTTTATTTCGAAGGTTAGTACAATGTGCCAATGGATTATATCTTTACATTGTGATTAAGGGAAAAAAAATAATAGTTGTAATGCCAGCATACAATGCTGAGAAAACACTTCGAAAAACGTGGGCTGAAATTCCTATGCAACTAGTTGATGAGGTTATTTTAGTTGATGATGCTAGTAGAGATAATACCCTTGAGGTTGCAAAGGAATTGGGAATACATAGAACCATACGACATCCTAATAATAGGGGTTACGGAGGAAATCAAAAAACCTGTTATGCAGAAGCTTTGAGAGCTAACGCTGATATCGTAGTGATGTTACACCCAGATTATCAATATACACCCTTATTGATTGAGGCAATGGTATACCCAATTGCTCATGGATTGTTTGATGTAATGTTGGGTTCTAGGATATTAGGTAAGGGAGCTTTGAAAGGTGGGATGCCTTTATATAAATATATAGCAAATAGATTATTGACCTTTACCCAAAATCTATTAATGAACCAAAAGTTAGCAGAGTATCACACCGGTTATAGAGCATTTTCTCGAAAAGTTCTTTTAGATTGTCCTTTAGAAGAAAATTCAGATGATTTTGTATTTGATAATGAAATGTTAGGACAAATTGCATTTGCGGGTTACGATATTGGAGAGGTGACCTGCCCAACAAAATACTTTAAAGAAGCCTCATCTATTAACTTTAAAAGAAGTGTAAAATATGGATTAGGGGTCTTAGGAGTATCTTTTTCTTATTTTTTCGCTAAAGCAGGATGGATAAAGCCTCGAATATTTAATTTTAAAACAGGTAAAAAATTATCAATTTAATTTTCCGCCAACTACAAAATGAAATTAGGATAAAAAACAAAAGTTTAATTCTAATAATCTCCAACAAATTCTTTGATAATAAAATTTTAAAACACCAACTTTTGGGTAATTATGGCTACATATCCCTTTCAAGAAATTGAAACTAAATGGCAAAAGTATTGGAAAGAAGAGGGTACTTTTCGCCATGTTTCTCCCGAAATTTCCACTGATCCTAAATATTATGTTTTAGATATGTTTCCCTATCCATCAGGCGCTGGGTTACATGTGGGACATCCTTTAGGGTACATAGCGACGGATATATTAGCAAAATATTACAAGCTAAAAGGTTATAATGTTTTGCATCCGATGGGATTCGATTCATTTGGATTGCCAGCTGAAAATTATGCTATTGAAACTGGCACTCATCCGTCTATTACTACTGAAAAAAATATTCAGAGATATAAAGAACAATTAGAAATGCTGGGTTTAGGGTATGATGACACAGCTGAAATCAGAACCTCAGATCCATCATATTATAAATGGACACAATGGATTTTTATAGAGTTATTTGATTGTTGGTATGATAATAAATTACAAAGAGCTCGTCGGATTGATGAACTAGTATTTCATTTATCAAAAAATGGCACAGAAAATTTATTTGCGGTTACTTCTATTCAGGATTCCATAACAGCTGATGATTGGAACTCAATGAGTGAACCAGAACAACAAAAATATTTATTAAATTTTAGATTAGCGTATTTGTCTTTCACTCCTGTTAATTGGTGTCCTGCATTAGGAACAGTATTATCGAATGAGGAGGTAAAAGATGGAGTTTCGGAACGGGGAGGACATCCCGTAATTAGAGTGCCTATGCGACAGTGGTCATTGAGAATCACAGCTTACGCAGATCGGCTATTAGCAGGATTGGATACTGTAGAATGGCCTGAACCCTTGAAGGAGATGCAAAGAAACTGGATTGGAAAATCTGAAGGATTGGAGTTAGCGTTTGAAGTGGAAGGGTTTAATCACGGGATTGAAATATTTACAACAAGACCTGATACTTTATTTGGCGTTTGTTTCTTGAGTTTAGCACCTGAGCATCCATTAGCTTTAGAAATCAGTAGTATTGAACATAAAAAATCTGTTGAAGCATATATTGAGAAAGCTTTATCTCGGTCAGAACGAGATCGTATTTCAGACACAAAGGAACTTAATGGTGTTTTTACAGGTGTTTATGCGATTCATCCCTTAAATGGAAATCGAATTCCTATTTGGGTAGCTGATTATGTTTTGGCTGGATATGGAACAGGTGCAGTAATGGGGGTTCCAGCGCATGACGACCGTGACTTTGTCTTTGCAAAAAAGAATTCTTTGAACCTTAAAATAGTTATAGAACCTAATAAGCAACATGATTTTAATAAAGGCGCATGGGTGTTAAAGGAAGGGTTAATTATTGATTCTGATTTTTTAAATGGATTAAGTGTAGAGATTGGCATTCAAAAAGTAATTCAAACTGTTGAAGAAAAGGGATTAGGCCAAAGGAAAATCAATTTTAGGTTTAGGGATGCTATATTTTCACGCCAAAGGTATTGGGGTGAGCCTATACCAATTATATATAAGGATGGTATTCCCTATGCAGTTAGCAAGTCGGACTTGCCAGTTACTTTACCTGAAGTAATTTCTTATAAACCTACAGGAAATGGAGATTCCCCTTTGGCAAGTATAAGTGATTGGGTAAATCTTCCAAATGGATATCAACGAGAAACGAATACAATGCCTGGCTGGGCAGGTTCTTCTTGGTATTTTTTAAGGTATCCAGATAGCTCCAATAATCAATTTTTTTGTGCCAACGCCAATGAAAAATATTGGATGAATGTTGATTTTTATCTAGGGGGAGCTGAACATGCAGTAGGGCATTTATTATATGCACGATTTTGGACGAAGTTCCTTTATGATTTAAATCATATTACTCACCAAGAACCTTTTCAACGCTTGTTTAATCAAGGAATGATTTTAGGATACAGGTATTTTCTTGAAGTTGATATTGAAAGAAAAATTGCATTTAATAAACCTGGTAATGAGAATAAAATACCCAAGAATAACTATAAAAAACTTGAGGTTAAGCAAGATTTTATTGATAATAAGGGGTTTTTTATCAAAGAAAATTTGAATTTGCTTCTTGAAAGAAATAATTTGGAATCTTTGGAATGGAAGTGGGAAGATTCTAATACTTTCGAAGTTGAACTAGGGCTTTATACTGATAAAATGTCAAAATCATTAGGGAATGTGGTAAACCCTGATGATATGTGTAAAACATACGGGGCAGACACTTTTAGAATGTACGAGATGTTTTTAGGACCCTTAGATCAACCTAAACCCTGGAATACAAATGGGATATCAGGTGTTCATTCCTTTTTAAAGCGGTGGTGGAATCTCATGGTGGACGAATCTGGGAAATTACTTTTAACAGATGAAATTGTAACAAATGAAGAAAATAGGTTTTTACACCAATTAATAAAGAAAGTCACCGACGACATTGAAAAATTGTCATTTAATACAACAGTATCAGCATTTATGATATTTGTTAATAAAATGAATGAATCGAAATGTTGCAAACGTTTAATTATGTTACCTGCAGTAATTTGTTTAGCTCCCTTTGCTCCTCATTTTGCAGAAGAAATCTGGATGAAAGCCGGAAATACTCGAAGTGTTTTTTTAGAAAAATTTCCAATATATGATGATAACTTTTTAGTTTCCAATACATTTGAGTATCCTATTCAAATTAATGGAAAAACTTCTAATTTGAGATTGTCTTTTGATATTAATAAAAATAAAGATGAAATAGGCCAAGAAGTTATTAAAAACGAGGGAGTTAATTTGTTATTAAAGGGGAAACGATTGTTAAAGCTTATCGTCGTTCCTGGAAGAATCATAAACCTTGTAATTGAATAGTATTTGTAGTACTTGTCCGTTTTTTAAACCTGATATTTACTTGGTCTTTAAGTGGTTAATGTACATCAATTTTAGGTTGCAGAATATATCATTTTGTAAGTCGGACTTTTCATTATTGCTTGTTTTTTTTATGATTAAGCCAATTTTTTAATAAAATTGTAACATCCCAGAATCAAATTTTCAAAAATAGAGTTCTATTTATTTATATGAATATCAATATCTTATGATTATAAATTAATAAATCATTTGGCTTTTATTTAGTTTCTTACGTTCCAATTTCCTTTGCTTTACATGCAAGCTCCTTTATTTTAGAGCATGCCTAGAACAAAAGATAAATTTCTACCCAATGGGACTTATGTTTCTTTTATAACTGTTAATGGGAACGAATTGTTATTTAAGGATTCAGAGGATATACGTCAATTTAAATATACCATAAAGAAATATTTAAAGGATATTTCCAAACAACTGATTTTTAAGCTCAATACTAAACAATGTGAATTTCGATTTACTTTACATAAAGAAAAAGTAATTAGAATATTGCCGATAGGGTTATCTAGGAAGAATAAATTAAAAATAGATTTCAATAAAAGGATGTCATTGGATAAGTTTAATTATAAAATTCTAAAAAGATTGACAAATTTGTTACACTCTTACGTAAAGTATTATAATAGAAAGTATAAACGTAATGGATGCTTGTTTTTACGATCAATTGAAAGAATTTTTATTACTAACTTAACACAAATAAAGAAGCCTTTTAAAATAATTGAGGATTTGATTTCAGGGTTAAGTTTTTTGACTAATTCAATTTCAGAAGTATTCATAAAATCAGATTAAAAAAAAATATTGCGAAAAGTGTTTTCCCTAAAACAAATTGTCATCATTTAATGAATTAAGTGCTTGCCTTAATTCTGAAGCAGTATGGTGTTCTTTCATTTCGACACTTAAGTTAATTCCATTAGAATAAATTACTTTTGCGGTTTCTGTCTTTCCTATTTTTTCTAAAAGTTTTCCATAATGGTAATAAGTAGCCAAATATTCTGGGTATTTAGTTGATAGCAATTTATAGAATTTAATGGCCTCTTCTAAGTTTTCAATTTTTTCGTATTCCATAGCAAGTGCATATAGAATAAATGTATCTGTTGGATCTGCGTTGTGAAATTCTAGAAGACGGTTTATTCTTTCCATAAAAAAATGTCAAATTATTAAAGCATGATTTGGTGTGCGTTGATTAATAAAAAGTTAAGATAACCAGTATGGTGTTGAATATTCTTAGAAATCCAAACATCAGTACTCATTTGTTTAACAAATTTACAAATCTAAAATTACTGATATGCGCCATGCAACGCTTTTAGGTCATCGAAATTCAGCCTTAAAGATTAATTATAATCACGACTGCTAAAAAAATGTAAAGTCGGACTTGCATTATTAATTTACACAAAGGAATCAATGTTTGTATTCCAAGATTCAAATACCATACATTCCTGAACGCCTATTAAATTGTTATTTCTAATAAAATTAACGCATTTAAATTTAATTTATTGATTTTCAAATCAATATCTTTTTTTTGAACCTTTTTTTATTTTTTCCCTTTCCATCTTATACCTTATCTTTGTATAATCTTCCAACCAAAGTTACCTTAATCTCAATGAATATATTAGTGTGTATCAGCCATGTGCCAGATACAACAACTCGAATTACTTTTGAACCTAACGGTAAATCCCTGAACAAGGCTGGTGTAACCTTCGTTATTAATCCTTATGATGAGTTTGGCTTATCAAAAGCGATGGAATTCAAAGAAAAATCAAACGATGTTCATATAAGTGTGATCTGTGTTGGGGATATTGAAACAGAACCTACTTTGAGGAAAGCTTTGGCTATAGGTGCTGATGACGCATTTAGAATTGATACCCAACCTTTAGATTCTTTTTCAGTTGCTACCCTGATTGCAGAGTGGGCTAAAAATAAATCTTTTGATTTAATTTTTACTGGAAAAGAATCAATTGACGAAAATTCTGGTGCAGTTCCAGGAATGTTAGCAGAATTGTTAGGTTTTTCGTTTATTTCTTACGCAACTAAGCTTGATGTAAATGGAAAATCTGTAATCGCTTACAGAGAAATCGACAACGGCATGGAAATTTTGGAAGCCCAGTTACCTCTACTAGTATCCTGTCAGAAAGGAATTGCTGAATGGAGAATTCCAAATATGAGAGGAATTATGGCTGCGAGATCCAAACCTTTGACTGTAATCAATGCGTTACAAGTTGAGAATAGAGTTAACACCTTGAATTTTAAGCAACCTGAGGGGAAAACAGGATGTGTTTATTATTCTTCAGATAACCCTGAAGAATTAATTAGTGTTTTATCAACTAAAGGAATCATATAGTATGTCAGTTCTGGTTTATGCCGAATTAGATTCAGGTAGGTTTAAGAAAGCAACTTTAGAAGCTTGTTCTTATGGAGTTGCTTTAGCAACAATGAGAAATTCAGATGTTGCAGCTATTGTAATTGGGGAGTGTCATGAAAGTGAACTTTTGCAAATTGTGGAATGCGGAATTTCTAAAGTATTTAGAGTTCTTGATTCGCATCTCGAAACATTCACCACAACAAAATACATTTCTGTTATTCAAAGTATCGTAAGGGAAAATGGATTTAATACCCTTATTACATCTCAATCCTATAATTCAAAATCTATAACACCTGGCTTAAGTATTAGATTAAAAAGTGCTTTTATAAGTGGAGTAGTTGGTTTACCTAGAATTGAAGACGGAAAAGAAATATATCAGCGAATGGCTTTTTCAGGAAAGGGAGTTGAAGAAGTTATTGCGCTATTGTCCGATATTGTAATATCTGTAAAGACCAATAGTTTTGGGGTTAACAAAAATAAAACTGGAGAATTAAATGTAATTCCATTTAATTTTAGTTTGTCTGACGATGTGAACGATATTGTACCCAAAGAAATAATTAAAACTTCTTCAACAATATCTTTAACAGACGCTGAAAAAGTAGTTTCAGGGGGTAGAGGGTTAAAGGGACCAGAGAATTGGGGAATGATTGAGGAACTAGCTGGACTATTAGGGGCTGCAACTGCTTGTTCAAAGCCGGTTGCAGATGTTGAATGGCGGCCTCATCATGAGCATGTTGGTCAAACGGGAATTCAGATTTCTCCAGATCTTTATATTGCTATAGGGATTTCAGGGGCCATACAGCATTTAGCTGGTGTGAATAGTTCTAAAGTAATTGTAGTAATAAATAAAGATTCCGAAGCTCCCTTTTTTAAATCTGCTGATTATGGAATTGTAGGAGATGCTTTTGAGGTGGTTCCTAAATTGATAAATGCGGTAAAAAAAATGAAAAATAGCTTGTGATTTGGAAAAGTTTAAATTTGATATTTTAGGAATTACATCAAGCCATTCGAATATTGGCTCATTTACTTTGGTTTTAGGTGAACCCGATGGAAGGCGTAGACTTCCGATTGTTATAGGTGCTGTTGAAGCACAAGCTATAATGATGGAGATTGAAAATATTAAGCCTCATCGGCCAATGACGCATGATTTATTGTATACCATTTGCGATAAATTTAATGTGGACTTAATTGAAGTGAATATAGTAGAAATGAAGGAGGCTGTTTTTTTTGCAAGGATGAAGTTCAATAAAAATGGGATTGAACATGAAATTGATGCTCGTCCTTCAGACGCTATAGCCGTTGCTGTTCGATTTAGGGTTCCAATTTATGTGTATGAAAAAGTGTTTAGGGATTCTGGAATTGAAATTAAAGAAAATGAAGATGCTAATTTTGAAGAAACAGATAATAACCCAATAATGCCTGAATTTCAAGCTTCCCCCTCTTCGAATGTGTCAAAGCCTGATCAAATAACAGCAATAAAACAACAAATGGAAGAAGCAATACAAAATGAGGATTATGAACTTGCAGCACAATTAAGAGATAAGCTGACTCAATTAGAACAAAATTAACTTTATAATCTCAGTTTAAATCCGAAAAAGTATTAGAATAACTAGTTAGAGAATTCTTTTTTTTTCTTTAGCAATGATATTCAGACTCTTGACCAATCATTTAACATACATTATTTTATTCATTTAATTGATTTATCGGTATTGAGAATCATTCACTAAGGAAGAATGAAGTTCTTTTGTGCAAGTCCGACTTGCATTTTTTAGATTCCAATGGCATCTTTTATTAACTTCAACTTCATATTAATGTTAATCTTCTCCTTTTCATGGGTGTAAAATTTCGACTCTCAATCCTGAATTTTTTAGAATTTTTTATCTGGGGTGCCTGGCTTATATCATTTGGTGGATATTTAATCGTCACACACAAATTTTCAGGAACTCAAGTTGGTGGTATCTACGCTACCATGGGAATCGCTTCTATGTTTATGCCCGGATTATTAGGGATTGTTGCAGATAGATGGATAAATGCAGAAAAGATTTTAGGAATATGTCACTTAATAGGCTCAGGCTTGCTTTTTATGGCTGCTCAAATTTCAGATCCAGAAATAATGTTCTACATTATGTTAATATATGCTCTAGTATATATGCCAACAATAGCACTAAGCAATACTGTTTCTTTTACCATTTTAGAGAAAAAAGGAGCTAATGTTATTAAAGAGTTTCCTCCAATACGGGTTTGGGGTACAATTGGATTCATTATAGCCATGTGGGTGGTGGATATAGGCGGTTGGACAATTTCTCCAATTCAATTATATATAAGCGCCTTGGCTTCTATTTTATTAGGGCTTTATTCTTTTTCTTTGCCCTCATGTCCCCCTTCAAGAATAAATAAAAATCCTACCTTGTTTTCTGCCTTAGGGTTAGATGCCTTTGTCTTATTTAAACAACGCAGGATGGCAATATTTTTTATTTTTTCATTATTGTTAGGCGCTGCTTTACAAATTACTAACACGTTTGGAGAACCATTTTTACATGATTTTGGAGATGAATTTAAAGAAACTTTTGCTGTCCAACATCCTGGTTTATTAATGTCAGTTTCTCAAATTTCAGAGACAGTATTTATCCTAACGATACCATTTTTTTTACATCGATTTGGAATAAAAAAAGTAATGTTGATGAGTATGTTTGCTTGGGTATTTAGATTTGGATTGTTCGCATTTGGAGATCCAGGTGACGGATTTCCTTTGTTAATTTTATCTATGATTATTTATGGGATGGCATTTGATTTTTTTAATGTATCAGGATCTTTATTTGTTGAAAAGGAAGCCCCTTCAGGAATGAGAGCAAGTGCTCAGGGGTTGTTTATGATAATGACCAACGGAATAGGTGCATTTTTAGGAGGTTTATTCAGTGGTAGAGTGGTTGATTATTTTACCATAAATGAGATAAAGCAATGGCCCCAAATATGGTTGGTCTTTGGTTTGTATGCATTTATTTTAGGAGTATCATTTTCAATATTATTTAAATATAAACATAAAAATAATATTGAACTTAAATCAATTCATCATTAATGGGTTATTATAGGATAATAAAATAAAAGAGTAGCTAATATCAGAGTTAATAAGAAAAGCCCTCTTTGTTTTTTATATTCTGACCAAACCAAAAAGAATAATACTATAATATTCCATACATGATAAGCAATCCACCTGCTTTGGCTTGCTTTTATTGACCAATTTGAGTTGAGGGTAGAACCAAAATTTAAACTATCATTTTTGAAAAGCCCTTGATAAATCATAAATAAATCAAGTATGAAAACTAAACATACTACAACATAAAAACCAATTCGTAAGGGCTTTGATTTTATCATTCCCAAAGGTAAATAATTGTAATTTGTATTTAAAGCAAATTAATCAAACATTCTGCTAAATAATAATTTGGATTGGATTTTATTAACTTTGTATATAAGTATGTTGAATTTATCAATAGTAATTCCCTTAAAAGATGAGTCAGAATCATTACCTGAACTCTTAACTTGGATTCATCGTGTTGTCACAAGTATGAATATCACTTGGGAGGTAATATTGATCGATGATGGAAGTGAAGATAATTCATGGGAGGTTATCGAAAATCTTAGTTCGAATTATGACCAAGTTCGGGGAATTAAATTTCGAAGAAATTATGGAAAGTCAGCTGCATTACAAGTTGGATTTTCTAATACACGAGGTAGAGTTGTCATAACTTTGGATGCTGATCTGCAGGATTCGCCTGATGAAATTCCTGAATTGTATCGAATGATAATAGAGGAAAAATGGGATATTATTAGTGGATATAAATTCAAGCGTTACGATCCATTAAGTAAAACAATTCCAACCAAATTATTTAATTGGGCAACCCGAAAAATTTCTGGGATTAATAATTTACATGATTTTAATTGTGGATTAAAAGCCTACAGATATGAAGTAGTTAAAAATATTGAGATTTATGGCGAAATGCATAGATATATTCCATTGCTTGCAAAGTGGGCAGGTTTTGTCAGAATAACTGAAAAAATTGTTGAACATAGACCTCGTAAATACGGTACTACTAAATTTGGACTAGAAAGATTTGTAAATGGATTTCTAGATTTGTTATCTATAAACTTCACCCTGAAATTCAGCAAAAAGCCAATGCATTTTTTTGGTACAATTGGACTTTTCTGCTTTTTAGGAGGATTTGCAGTCGCAGGATTCTTAATCGTGGAAAAATTATGGAAATTGGCACATTTTCAAATTGCACGTGAAATTACAGATCAGCCTTTGTTTTATCTTGCCTTAGTAATGGCATTATTAGGTTCCCAACTTTTTTTAACAGGATTTATTGCAGATATGATTTCTAGAAATGCCAATGAAAGAAATCAATACGGAATTGAAAAGGAAATTGGTTAACAATTTTGATTGAAAGGAATGAAAACATTATCTTTGCAATTCATACGGTGATTGTAGCTCAGTTGGTTAGAGCGCCAGTTTGTGGCTCTGGAGGTCGCCGGTTCGAACCCGGTCTTTCACCCTTTTACCCCGCTAATGCGGGGTTTTGTTTTATAGTATTAGTTTCCCTTTATTGGAAATTATGGTCTTTTCTATAATTCTGAAATTATTATGAGAAATTCAGTTTTCGCTATTTTAAAAAGGTTTGTGCGTTTATTGCCAGATACTTGGCAAGCAAAATTGCAGAAAGTTAGGTTTGAGGCCGATTTTAAGAAATGGGAAAACCAAGGTAAACCTGTACCTCCGCCTCATTTCGTCAAACAGAAACAAATCTTAGAATATGCCCTTAAGTTTAACTGTTCTATTTTGGTAGAAACTGGGACATTTCAAGGTGATATGGTTTTTGTGCAACGTAATAATTTTGAAAGAATTTATTCAATCGAGTTAGCTCCTCAACTTTGGAAAGCTGCTAAAAAACGTTTTAAAAAATATAAACATATTGAAATAGTTCAAGGGGATAGTGGTCAAATTCTTCCTTCAATAATTAGTAAACTAAATTGCTCTGCTTTGTTTTGGTTAGATGGTCATTATTCTTCCGGTGAAACTGCTCTGGGTAAAACGGAATGTCCGATTTTTGAAGAATTGATAGCAATCTTTAAAAGCAGTTTGCCACATGTTTTATTAATTGATGATGCCAGATGTTTCAACGGTACCCATGATTATCCAACACAAAAGGAATTGCTGGATTTCGTGATTCAGAAATATCCAACTGCGAGTTTTGAAGTTAAATATGATATTATTGTAATTGTTCTTCCAGGCAAGGTTTAAAAACCAACCTTTCATTATTTAATTGATTCAAACCTACTTCAAGATCGAATTTGCGTTTAATTTTTAATGGTTGAATTGAAAATTTGCAAGTCCGACATGCATAAAAATCACGTACAACTTTACACTAATGCTTTTTTTCAGTAACCCTTCCCAATAAACTCATTTTCAGATTGCCATTTTTTGCAAGTCCGACTTGCAAAATTCTCAACTTTCCCCATCCCTACCTCTTTCTTCTTTACCTTTGCCTCGTGCGAAGCCTAATCCTCCTTTCCTCTTTCGCTTACCTCATCCTCTGTTTTAATAGCCAGATGCCGTGGATTAAATACCTTTGCCTAAAATCTTATTACGCTAATTCTAAATGTGTAAATAAAAATAATCCCAACCTCAACTGTAAAGGGAAATGCGCCCTCCAAAAAGAATTACGCCAATTATCGAAAAACAATAACTCCGAACTTCCTATCCCTGAATCTGTTCGTGTTTCCCCACATGAAGAAGTTTCTTTTATTACCCATATTTCCTCAACTCCTATATCCCATAATCTTATTTGTAAACCTTTTTTGTTTTCCCTTCCCCCAGTCTCTTTTGACCCAGATTCGCCCCCACCCAAAATCCTAACCTGATTTTATTACCCCCATTCCCCTTTTTTCAATGGATTAAAGGTGGCTAATATTCATCCTTCAGGTTTATTTATGCAGCGAATTTTCAGTGTGCTGTGTGGTATAATTCTTCTTATACTACACATTACCGAAGTTTCTGCCTGTGATTTCTGTAACCTTTATTCTGGAGTGACTCCAATGGATAGAAGAAATAGAATAGAATTAAATTTTCGTTATTCTATATTCTCTTCCCCTCATTGGATCCCCTCGCTTACGAATAAACCCAATCCCCAAAAAACCTTTCATGGCGGTGCATCCCCTGACCAAGGATCAACAGGACAATGGGTAAATGGCAAAGAAATTTACTTGCAATCAGAACTTCGAAACAGTTTCTTCCTATCTAAACGATACTCCATAATCCTTTCAATCCCTTGGATGTATTGGGAAGAAAATGTAAAAGGCAGGATTGAACATGGACAAGGCCAAGGGGACATTACCTTTTTGGGTCAGTATGCGTGGATCCAAAAAATAAGACCCCAAAGCCCTATTCAAGTTTGGAGTGGTATAGGAATAAAAATTCCTACCGGGATGTATTATTCTAATCCTGAAACGTATCGTTCTTCCTTCTTTAAACAATCTGGAACCGGTACTTGGGACTACTTATTCAATCTCGCAATGAGCCATCGACCAACTAATTCTATTGGGTATCAAATCCAAATTCTGTATCGAAAAAATACTCGTAATTCTGACCAATATAGAGCTGGAGATGTCACTAATTTCTCATCTTTAGCCTTTATTACCTTGATGAAAAAAAGCACCAACCTTAAATTTGTTCCTGCAGCTGGATTAGCTGTAGAAAATGCAGGGGGAAATAGATGGAAAGGTTTTCAACAATCTAATACGGGAGGCCTTGTTTCTGCAGCAATCCTTCAAAATGATTGCTTTATTAATAATGTCGCCTTCAGGCAGAATGTATGGATTCCAATCTTTCAACAAATGCATGGACGTCAACCTCGATTATCGCTTAGATGTATGTTTAGCTTCTGGTTTATATTTGGGAAAGAAAAAAAATGAGAATTCTATTAATCGCTTTAGGCCTAATACTGGTTTCTTGTTCTCGTGATTCAGAACTTAAAAAACTGTCTCTCGATTCAAGTCTATTACCAGAATTTCAATTAAATATTATTCCAATATTTAATGGTCAACCTATCCTTCCAGGTTCTAGTTTCTATACTTCTGATAGCATTAGAGTTTTTTCTGAAGAACTTAAATTATATCTGTCCGAAGTAACATTGGTAAATGAAAATGGAAATGAGGTAGTATTAACGCCTTTAGTGTTATTAGATCTTCTCAATAAAAAATCTTATCAAGCTAAAATAAATCATAATCGGGGAAATCAAATTGTTTTCAAAATTCCCAGCGGGAATTATTCCCAAATCTATTTTAAAGTTGGTATTCCCTCCCAAATCAATTTCTCGGATCCAACCCTTTACAAATCCAATAACCCTTTATCTATTAATCAAGGGATGTATTGGGATTGGAATTCAGGTTACCGGTTTTTTGTTTGGGAAGCCAAAGTAGATTCAGGGAATGAACCTAAAATTCCGATGGCATATCATTTAGGATTGGATACTTTACTTACCCCTGTAAGTTTAATGTTTTCAGATTTAAATGTTAATTCAAATCAGGAATTACACGCTGAACTTGATCTTGAACTCGATTTGGGAAAAATATTGATGGGTACCCAAGATACTATCAACCCTATCTTGGATCCTTTTACGCATACCGCCGGAAACTTCAACCTCGCTTGGAGAATTCGACAAAATCTTCGGAATGCCTGGAAAGCCAGGCCCGTTTAACTTAACTTTTAACACAACTCACACCGTGAATAATATTGTCAGAATTTCTATTGCCTTCCTTTGCTTCATTTCCCTTTTTCTGAATACCGCCTGTCAAAAGGAAAAAGGATGTACCGATCCTAAAGCTTTAAATTATAACCCTTCAGCTAAAGAATCAGATGGGCATTGTCAATACCCAGCCGTAATTTCTCCTCAACCCGTACAATTAAATTTTCACCTTCATCAACACTTTGGTACGCCTGAGTTTGATACAGCTACCCATTATTTACTTCCCTCAGGAGTTAAAATTCAATTATCTCAATTACGTTTTTATCTGTCTAATGTTAGATTAATAAATTTAGATGGAACTGAAATTTTAATTCCTGAATCCTGGATTTTAGTCAAACCAGGAATTGAAACTTTCCCTATTGGTACAGTAACCCCAGGCAAGTTTAAAGGCGTTAAATTTTTGGTAGGAATTGATTCTGCTTCCAACTCTGGAGGTACTTCTCCTGCAGACCGTCCTGCCGGACATCCCTTAGGATTTCAAAGTCCATCTATGTTTTGGAGTTGGGCATCCGGGTATATTTTCGTTAGAATGGAAGGATCTGTTGACACAACTGGAACCGGAACGCCAAATTTACCCTTTGTTTGCCATGTGGGATCCAACGCTTTAAAAAGGGAAGTACAAATTAACTTTACTGACACACTTTCTGTTTCATCTGGAGTGGAATCTTTTGTTCATTTGAAAGTTCAACTAGATAAATTGTTTGATAATGTTAATTTGAAGGTGAATAGAAATACCCATACCATGGATAATCTACCTTTGGCTACGCAAATAGTGAATAATGCCGCTACGATGTTTTCTGAAGAATGATAAATAAGTTTAGTGTTTTTTCGGATGGATTGAAGTTCAGTATTTTGGCAATAGGCCTAATCGCTTGTTCTCGGGATGCTGAACTTCAGTCTCCGAACTTATCCCCATATTCAATTGACATTCCTGCTGGATTTCCTTCCCCAGACATTCCTGCCGATAATGCAATGACTCAAAATAGAGTCTCATTAGGAAAAAGATTATTTTTTGAAAAGGCCTTATCCATTGACTCTTCTATATCCTGTGCTTCTTGCCATTTTCAAATACATGGATTTAGTGATCCTAAAAGATTTAGCTTAGGGGTGGGGGATAGTATTGGCGTTAGAAATGCAATGGCTTTATCCAATGTTGCTTATCAGGAAGATTTCTTTTGGGATGGAGGAGTTCCTTCGTTGGAACTTCAAGTATTAGCCCCGATTGAAAATCCACTTGAAATGAATTTTTCAGTGCCCCAAGTGGTAGAACGCTTAAAAAAAGATCCTTCCTATATTTATGATTTTAAAAAAGCATACAACAGAGAACCCGATGCCTATGCTTTGGTAAGAGCTATCGCTGCATTTGAAAGAACGTTTATCAGTGGAAATTCTCCTTTTGATCAATATACTTATCAAGGAAAAACTTCTGCTCTTTCCGCCTCAGCGTTGAGAGGAAAAGATATTTTCTTTGGAGAAAAAGCAGAATGTTTTCATTGCCATACCGGCTTTAATTTTACTGATAATCGTTTTCAAAATAATGGACTTTATTCAGAGTATCAAGATATCGGCAGAGCTCGAGTTACCATTAAGTCTTCTGATATTGGAAGATTTAAAACTCCATCCTTAAGAAACATTGAGGTTACTGCTCCTTATATGCATGATGGAAGTATTGCTTCGCTCGAAGCAGTAGTGCAACATTATATGTCAGGCGGAAAAGGACATCCCAATCAAAGTCCTTTAATCAAACCTTTTACGCTTACTTTACAAGAACAACAAGATCTGATTGCTTTTCTTAAGAGTTTAACAGACGAATCCTTTTTGAATCGTCAATCTTTGCAACCTTAATTAAGATTTTCTCGCATTCATTTTCCATCCATTGGCTATATCCATGATTGAAATATACCTGTTTAGGTTGGATGGTTTTTACAAACTTTAATAAGCTTTCCTTGTCTGCATGGTCTGAAATAGGCAAGGTGTTTCGAACGTAATGTGGTTGATAATTTAATTTCCAACCAGATACCCAAACGCTAAACCATACCAAATCTCTTGCCCTAGCTTTAAAAGCTGGCGGAGACAATAATAAAATCGGAGAAGGTTTTTCACTGATTGCTGATCTTCTCCAAGGATGAATAGGTCCAGGGTCAAACCCTAAATCCTGATAAACCGGAAAATAATTTATTATTCCTGAATCTGCATATATTTTTCTACCGGTTTCGATTTTATGAATCATAGCACATAATCTCTGTGCTTTTCCAAGCGCATAAACTCCAAATAATAAGGGTCTGGATTGTGTTTGATCTAATAAATGTTGTAATAAAACATTAGGATCTTCCTGAACAAAACCATCATTCCCAAACGTACTCTCACAAATCAATAAGTCAATCGGAACGTCCGGATACTTTAATGATTCAGCCATTCCATGCGGAGTGGGATGAATATCTCCAGAATATAAAAATCGTTTTCCTTTATTCTCTCCTATTAACATGGCACTTCCGGGGATATGTCCGGCAGGCAAAACCCTGAAAGAAAAATCTCGAATTTGAAAGGTGGAACCCCAATCAACCTCCTGGATTTTTCCGGTAAATCCTCTAACCCTCAATAACGCGCTTGTTCCTTTTGTGCAGAATACTTCTTTAATTCCAGAATGAAAATGATCTCCATGGGCATGACTTACCCAAGAAGTATGAACCGGTTTTTGTGCATCCAACCAAAAATCTACTTCAGGCAAATAAATACCATCAGCCTGGGGTTGAATTTCCATTTTAAATCTTAATTAATGGATTAAATAATTGGTCATATTTATTTAATAAAAATTCAATTTGTAGTATTAAATTATTGATTTCGTCATTGAATAATATATCATCAGATTGAATGATTTTTTTTGTGTCCGACCATTGATGTTGCATACGTTGTAAAATAGTATCCATAGAAATTTGATCTCTTTCTATCACTCGTTTTAATCTTAAAGTTAATGGAGCATATACCAGAATAATTCGATCTAAATTTAAGTAAGTACCAGATTCAAATAATATGGCAGCTTCTTTAAATTGAAATAAATAGGGATAAGATTTAGGTATAGTTTCTTTCCATACTTTAAAATCATAAATAGTGGCAGGATGAACAATGGCATTAAGCTTTTCTAAAGCGGATGGATTTTGAAAAACTTTTTCTGCAAGTAATTTTCGGTTGAGTGTTCCATCTGTTTGATAGATGGATGTTCCAAATTCAAATTGAATTGCCTGTTTTAATTCGGGGTCAGTATTGATGAGGTGTCTGGCGGCAAGGTCTGAATTATATAATCTGTATCCCTTACGAACTAAATACTCACTAACATACGATTTACCCGCTCCAATCCCACCTGTTATTCCTATTGTTATCATCTCACATGCGGTTGAGTAATCACAAATCCTACTTGTCCAGGTTCTAAATGCACATCCTGAACGATTGAAGGTTTTTGACTTAATTTAGGAACAATCATCCGTTGACCCGACTTGATTTTTTTTACATCAATCCAAACCCTAAAGCTATCTTTAGATACCTTTTCATATGCTGATAAGGGAACTAAATATTTTAAAGTTATATGATCTGGATTCAGACGAATTTTCTTTTTTGAAGGTAGATTTACAATTTCAATAGGTACCGTAACTTTTCCTTCAGTAAACTCAGCAACGGGTAAATAACATTTCACCTTTGTGGGTTGGATTGAAATATCACTTAAAGTATCTAAGTCAATATCTGAAGAAAAAGTAGCTGAAATATCTGAAAATTCTAAAGATTGAGTTTTCCAGTTTTTAATTTTTCCTAACAATTCAGGTGTTCCTAATATCCATACAGAATCAGGGGTAAATTTGGGTTCCTCCAAGGGAAAATAGGAGTCTTGATAAGTAAATTTAACACGATTAATAATCGGTACTTTTTTTCGGCTTTTTAAATCTAAGGCAAAAAACAAAGTGTCTGGCTTTGATTCAATGGCCTCCATACTATAAGGTAGAATATGGCTGATAGATTTTAAATTTCGATTGGTAACAATATAGTTTCTATCATTTTGTTCCAACAAACTAATGGGTAGGGTATCTAAAGGTTTGAACCATTGATGTAATAAAAGATTAAAGCCACTGGCTTTAATCAATAAATCTAAAGACTCCTTTTTTCGATAATTAACAGCAGCAGATTCTGGAATGTCAATAAATTTTACCGGATAACTTATCCTGATTTGGTAAGATTTACTTAGGCTAACGATAAACCAGAGTAAAATAGATAAAAAAAAGCAGACCCCAAGGGTAAACCAATTTAGGGTCTTTTTTGCTTGCCGTTTATTTCCCTTGAGGGAGTTTGGCTGATTATGAGTATCTCCGGACACAACCGGAAGTTATCCGTTTTTATCTGAATCCACTACGTTTCTTACAGCAGCTTTATCAAATCTTACCTTAACCCCTTCATCCACTTCAAGCAATACAGTCAAGTCTTCTACCGATAGGACTTTAGCGTGAACCCCGCCAATGGTAACAACTTTGTCACCCTTTTTAAGGCTTTCTCTCATTTTCTTTTCTTCCTTTTGTTTTTTCGTTTGAGGACGAATCATAAAAAGATAAAAGACAACCACAATAGATACCATAAGCAGGATGTTCATCCATCCAGCTGATCCGGCTCCACCAATTTGGAGCATACTTGTTAAGGGAAAACTCATTTTTTAGGAACTACTTCACCAGTGAAAGATAAGGTTCTGACTTTTTCAGCCGTGTTCAGTTCCACGGTAACAGATTTATTTTGAGTTCCAACTTTACCATTAGAATCAAATGAAACTTTAATGTATCCTTCTCCTCCTGGAGCTACAGGGTCTTTACTCCAATCAGGTGTGGTACAACCACAGGACGCCTTTACGTTTTTAATAATTAAAGGATTGTCACCTGAATTTTTGAACTTAAAAACATGCTCCGCAATATTGCCTTCAATAATTTTTCCGAAGGTGTGATTCTCCTCTTCAAATTGAATGGTAGTAAGGGGTACGTCACTTTCTGAACTTGTACTTCCTTCTGCAGTAGCTGAAGTTTCTTCAGTAGTGCTGGTTGCTTCCTCTGTTTTTTCGCAGGCAACCCAGCAGGTTACACTACTGATAACGAATAAAAATGCGAAGATTCTTTTCATGGTTTAACGATTATGATTGTAAAGCTTGAACGATATGTTGAGTAAATTTACGTGTTCCTGATTGTCCACCAAGATCAGCAGTACACCACTCTTGCTGTGCTAAAACGTGAAATAAAGCGTTTTTGATATTTTTTGCAACGTCAAATTTACCTAAATATTCTAACATCAATATCGCGGATTGTAATAAGGCGGTTGGATTTGCTTTATCCTGTCCAGCTATATCTGGTGCACTTCCATGTACAGCTTCAAACACAAAGTAATCTTCACTTAAATTTGCTCCGGCAACAATTCCCAATCCACCGACTAATCCTGCATTTAAGTCGGATAAAATATCTCCAAAAAGATTCGTGGTTACTACAACATCATACTTTTCAGGATTGCGCACCAATTGCATGCACATATTATCAATAATTACATCTTCAAATTGGATATCAGGATATTCAGCACTAATTGTTCTACCAATTTCTAAAAACATTCCGAAAGTTATTTTCAAAATATTTGCTTTATGTACCAAAGTTACCTTGCGTCTATTGTGTTTACGGGCATAATCAAAGGCAGCCCGGATAATTCTTTCCGACCCTTTTCGGGTTACTCGTTTAATAGCATCTGCAATCCCTAAGCGCTCATCGTATATCTCGAGTCCAGCATACAGACCTTCAGTGTTTTCTCTGAATAGTACTATATCTACTTGATCAAAGCGAGTTTTAACACCTGGTAAGGTTTGACTAGGTCTCAGGTTGATAAATAAATCCAACTCTTGACGCAAACCAACATTCACACTTTTGAAACCTTTTCCTACCGGAGTAGTTACCGGAGCTTTTAAGGCATATCGGTTGCGTTTAATGGACTCAATTAAAGCACGAGGGATTAACTCTCCATTTTCTTGAAAAGATCTTTCCCCAGCTAAGTAAGTCTCCCAACTTATTTCAGCTCCCGCTTTTTCTAAAATTTCACAAACTGACTCTGTGATTTCAGGTCCAATCCCATCTCCAGGAATTAAGGTGACAATCGTGCGCATAAAAATTAAATATTACAGTTTAACAATTTCAAACGGACTATTAATTAATCTTTTAATCCCCTTCCACGTTTTACAATCTTGTTTTCATCTCTTAACTGGTGATGAATACTATCAATGATCCCATTAATAAATTGTGAACTTTTGGGAGTACTGAATTCTTTTGCCAATTCTAAATATTCGTTAAGTGAGACTTTAACTGGAATGTCATGAAAGTTAATAATTTCATACAAAGCCATGTACATAAGTATGCGATCCACAATAGCAATTCTCTGAACTTCCCAGTTTGCTGCCTTACTTCTGATCCAATGATCATATTGGACTCGATCTTGAAGCGTATGATAAAATAAGGCTTTCATGAAATCCGCATCGCTTAATTCAAATCCTCTATTGGGTTTTTGCAATAAAACCTGGTCATAGGTTTCGGTTAAAATCTTACCAAATATTTCATCTAAGGATTCTTCAGAAAGCTCTGCAGCATACAAGGCTTGGAAAACTAGCGTGCGTAGTTGTCTGCGATTAATTGGAGTAGTACTCAAACCTTAGGGTAAAAGGGTAGGGAACAAGAAACAAAAGTACATTTCTTTAAGCCAGTGAAATAGATAGTCACCCTATTTTTTTTTACGCATAACAACTTTTTTTTTAAACGATTGTTTAATTATCTTTGAAATCATCTCCCATAACCAATAAGCAACATGTCGAAAATAGCTGAACTTAACGAAGTAGCTGAATTAAAACTGAACGGTCAAGTGTATCATCTTCCCGTAATCTCTGGGTCTGAAGGCGAAAAAGCCATAGACATTTCAAAACTACGAGACCAAACTGGATACATAACTTTGGATACAGGTTACAAAAATACCGGTGCCACAAAAAGTGCAATTACTTTTTTAGATGGAGAAAATGGAATTCTTCATTATCGTGGATATGCAATCGAAGACTTGGCTGCAAAATCTACTTTTATTGAAGTTGCTTATTTATTGATTTATGGGGAATTGCCAAACGTTTCCCAATTAGAAAGTTTTCAAAGAGAGCTTACTTATCATACGTTGGTACATGAGGATATTAAAAAGTTTTTAGATGGATATCCCTCTACTGCCCATCCTATGGGAATAGTATCTTCTATGTTTAGTTCCATGCCGTCTTTTTATCCAGAGTCGTTGAATCCTCATCGTTCTTCTGAAAAGGTAAATTTGACGATTCTTCGTTGCATTGCAAAAATGCCAACTTTGATAGCATGGGCTTATAAAAAATCGGTAGGTCATCCATATGTTTATCCTGATAATAGCCGGGATTATATTTCAAATTTCTTGAATATGATGTTCTCTACTCCTGCAGAAGAGTACACCATTGACCCTATTGTTGTAGAAGCTTTAAATGTATTATTGATTCTACATGCTGATCACGAACAAAATTGTTCTACTTCTACAGTTAGAATAGTAGGTTCTTCTCAGGCTAATTTATATTCTTCAATTGCTGCTGGTATTTCTGCCCTTTGGGGACCTCTTCATGGAGGAGCCAATCAAGAAGTAATTGAAATGTTAGAATTAATTAAGTTAGATGGTGGTGATACTGAAAAATGGATTGCTAAAGCCAAGGATAAAAATGATCCTTTCCGTTTAATGGGATTTGGTCATAGAGTTTATAAAAATTTCGATCCACGGGCTAGAATTATTAAAGCTGCCTGCGATTCAGTATTGAACAAATTAGGAATTCAGGATCCAGTTTTAGAAATCGCAAAACGTTTAGAAGAAACTGCACTTAGCGATAGTTATTTTGTAGAACGTAAATTATATCCGAATGTAGATTTTTATTCAGGTATTATTTATCGTGCTTTGGGTATCCCAACGGAAATGTTCACCGTAATGTTTGCCTTAGGTCGTTTACCAGGTTGGATTTCCCAATGGAAAGAAATGCGGGAACAAGGAGAGCCAATTGGAAGACCTCGTCAAATTTATGTAGGGAATAATATTCGCCCGTATCCAGAATTAAATAAACGTTAATTCGGTAATACAATGCATTTCTACTTTCACTATCGCCGGTATATCCGGCGATAGGTGTTTTTAGGGGTTAATTGTCCTTGTTTAAATAGGATTTAAACAGTAAATTTGTATATTATATTTTCCTCATTTCTAACCATTAATCGGAATTTGGAAAGATTAAAAAAATCAAACTCCAATTGGCTAACTTATTCCATGAAAGTTATAGGTTATATCAGTCCCAATCTTATAGGTCTGACTCCTCAAAAAATTGGAGGATAAAGTGAAACATAAATCTTTTCCTACACTATTAATTTTTCAAGGACTTAAAACTTCTTCCCAAATAAAGTTTTGGAATTGTTTAATAATAATTGGAGGAATTCTTTTTTTAATTTCCCCTGCCCATCTCTTTGCCCAATGTTCTAATGCTACCATTTTTGGTAGCTTTCAACCTACCTCTGTTTGGCAAACCATTAATTTTGGAAGACCCGGAGAAGGTCAGGTGTTTAAAGCAGATTCAGGTTGTGTTTATCAGTTCTCTTATTGTGTTTCCGATGGAGGATCGGCAAGTGGAATAGATACTGAAATTACCATACGCGATAATAATAATAGTTTTCTTCCCCCCAACTCCTATAATGATAATGGATTAGGATGTGGCACTGCTTCTAAGCTAACTTGGACTGCTCCTTATACCGGTGAATTCAGGATCAGCACCCACCGTAAACCTTGCCTTACCTCTACGACAACAGTAACACTTGCTTTTCGAAGATTATCCTGTCCTCCTCCCATTTGTTCAACCACTTATACAGATTTATGTATTTATGATGCACCCGGGGGATTGGATAATTGTTACTTTCTAGGGGATTTATGTGCGGATGGATTTGCCTATGCTGGAGGTTTACAAACTTCTTCTGCCTTTCAAATTCCACAATTACAAAAATTAGATTCTATTCTGTTTTTTCTGTATACCTCTGGTTGTCCACCTGGGGCCACCCAAGGATTTTCTTTTTATTTAAATGGTAACCTTATCGGCACTGCGAGTCCTGGAGCCAATGATTGTCTTTGTGCTGCCCAAGATTATCCAAGAACAGTTGCATTATCTCCTCCCAATTTACAATCCTTTTGGAATCTTTGTGGGAATAATGTTTTGGGAGTTTCTGCTAATAATGATCCGAATTATGCAGTTTCAGGATACAGTGCTCGATTGTACTATGATAACAGACCCGCTCCTTCTGTCATCACAACAAATTCTACTTTATGTAGTCCTGTAATTCTTACGCCCACAACACCGCCCTGTAATGTGGTAGAATATTGGCAAGGATTACAATGTGACTCTAGTCGAGCATTTCCAGCAATTAATTCTTATTTAACTACCGTAGTAGATACTTATTTCTTACGCGCCAAAAGTACCATTTTGGATGGGTGTTGGTCTACCGCTTGCTCTCAGTTTATTGTGCCTACATTAGTAACGCATAATACGATTTCTACTTCTCAAACTTTATGCAGACCAACAGTTCCTTCTCTGTTAACAGGGCCTTTAGCTTCTGGAGGAACAGGGGTATATCAGTATCAGTGGGAATCAAGCCCCGACAACTTGACTTGGCAAGCCATTTCAGGAATGACCCAACCTTCATATCAACCTGCTTTGCCCTTATCTATTACTTATTTTAGACGAAAAGTTACTTCAGGTTGCATTGATCTCAGCAATGTAGTACAAATAGTAGCAGAAGATAGTATTGGTGCAAATCTTATTAGCAATGTTCAAACTTTATGTCAATCTCAGGCTTTGCCGGTAATGACTGTAAGTTCTCCCTCTGGCGGAAATGGTAACTATCAATATCAATGGCTTTCAGGATCCAACCCCAACATATTATTCCCGATTAGTGGTGCCACAAGTTCAAATTTAAGTCCTGCGTTGCTGGCGAATACATCTTATTTTTCGAGGATGGTAAGCGGTGGAGTCTGCCCTGCGCATACTTCAACGGTTATTGAAGTTCAGGTGGAATTTCCTCCAAGCCCTAATATTATTGGCAGTTCCCAAATTTTATGTTCTACATCCTCTCCAACCCTTTTAACCGGAACTCTTCCAACCGGAGGGATAGGAGTTTATCAATACCAATGGTTAAGTGCTTCCAATCCTAACGGAACCTGGACTTCCCTTGCTGGAGAAACCCAACAAAATTATCTTCCCGGAAGTATTTCTTCCACTGCCTATTTTCGTCGTAATGTATCTTCTGGAATATGTCCAATAGATAGTAGTTTATCTCTAGTTCTTGAGATTCATTATCCTATATTGAGTGGAGTTATAGGAAGTAGTCAAACGATATGTCAAGGCATAACACCAGCTGTATTAAATAGTACTGCTCCCAGTGGAGGAAATGGATTTTTTTCATTTCAATGGGAATCCTCTTCGGATCAACTGTCCTGGTTTTTATTAAGCGGGGAAACCCAAGCCCAGTTAGCGCCAGATCCAACTCAAGGGATTCGATATTATCGAAGAACTATCACTTCTGGTGTTTGTCCTCCTGTAGTCAATCCCATATTAACTGTTGAAATTGTTCCTGCCATTGTAGGAAATGTATTACAACCCTCCCAAACCCTTTGCTCATCGGCATCTCCAGGTGTATTAACAGGAGGTAATCCTTCTGGAGGAACAGGAACCTATTCCTACAGTTGGGCTTCTTCCAGTAATGGTGGATTTTGGCAACTTATCGTTGGCGCAACTTCCCCACAATGGTTGGCTCCTGCCTTATATGGAAATAGTTATTTCAAGCGAATTGTTAATTCAGGAGTTTGCAGGGATTCATCCCCTGTTCTAACTTTTCAGGTGAGTTCTGTAATATCTCAAAATCAGATTTTTGCTGATCAAACCATATGTGAATCCTTTGCGCCACTAGCTTTTACTGGACCAGTTCCTTTAGGTACAGGAGGAGTGCCCAATTATTCCTGGGAGGATAGTCCGGATGCATTGAATTGGTCGAACATTCCTGGAGCTACACAATCTTCTTATATAGGTCCGGCACTTACTGTTTCAAGATATTTTAGACGGATATTAAACTCTACTGTTTGCAGTCCATTAACTACCACACCAGTATTGGTAACGGTTGAGCCTACCTTAAGCAATCCTTCTATATTTAGTGATCAAACCTTATGTGCGGGTGCTAATCCTGCGATTTTATCTGGATTTATCCCAACGGGGGGTAATGGACAATATTCCTATCAATGGCAAAGCAGTGGGAATGGAAATCTTTGGATAGATAGAGTTGGTGATGTTTATAGTCAATTACAGCCTCCGGCCTTATCTTTTTCAAGTTATTATAGAAGGATTATTCAAGCTGGGGTATGTCCTGCCTCCAGTAGTAATGCGGTTGCACTATCTGTTTTTGCCCCCCCAGGAAATAATTTAATTGGAAATCAACAAACGATTTGTTCAGGAACAGTTCCCATACCCTTAACAGGATCCACCTCTACAGGCGGAGATGGTAACTATGTTTATCAATGGCAAGCTTCCACCTCTGGGACAACTTGGAGTTCAATCGGAAATGGTTTGACACTTTCCTTGCCCGGTCTTGTGCAGACCTATTATTATAGAAGGGTAGTAGATTCAGGGCCTTGCGCTGGAGATACAAGTGCTATAATTACGATATGGGTTGAAGAACCCATTGGAAATAATCAACTTGGAAGTAACCAAACGATTTGTGAAACAGCTAGTCCGCCGGTATTAACCGGTAGCTCTCCAACTGGAGGAAACGGGCAGTATAACTATTCCTGGGAAAGTTCAAGTAATTCTATAAATTGGGTTATTATATCTTTAGTTAATAATTCCTTTTATCAACCTTCGGTATTTCCGGGTACGATTTATTATAGGAGGATAGTTTCCTCAGGTTTATGTGTGGCGCAAACCTCTATCGCTCAAATGATTCAAGTGGATGCTACGATAAGAGGTAATCAAATAGGATCTAATCAAACCCTTTGTTCCGGGGATTTACCCCAACCTCTACAGGGAACCACTCCTTCTGGGGGAAATGGGGCTTATGCCTATTTATGGTTAGAGTCTTTAGATCAAATCAATTGGTCAACAGCATCCGGAAATAATTCTTTGTCTAATTATACTCCGCCTGCATTGATAGTTTCAAAATGGTATAAAAGGATAGTAATTTCAGGAGGATGTGCCAATGATACTTCTTTAGCAGTTTTTATACAAATAGTACCCAGGATAGGAAATAATTTAATTGGAAATCAACAGACGATTTGTCAAGGACAATTCTTTCAACCCCTAACTGGTTCCTTACCTACAGGAGGAACGGGTGTTTATACCTATCAATGGCAGAGTTCGGTTAATCAACTTTTTTGGGCATCTACTGGAATCCTTACCAAAGATGGAGGTACACCTATAATCAATAATGGAACCGTAGGGTTTAGAAGGATTGTATTTAATTCGGTTTGTAGTTCAGATACATCTCCAGTAATTTCTTTACATCAACAAGCTCTCATTGCAGGGAATCTTATTTCTAGTAACCAAACGCTTTGCAGAGGGGAGGTGCCAGATACTTTAAGAGGATCTGGGTTATCAGGTGGAGATGGTAACTATGTTTATCAATGGGAATCTTCAAATATGTCAATTGGCATTTGGTCAAATGCCGGAACACAGCAGGATCAGCCATTGAATGTTTTAACAGATACCCTTTTATATCGAAGAATTGTAACTTCAGGATTATGTCCTTCCAACACCTCTAATTCAGTATTACTGCTTTCACAGCCACCCATATCCGGAAACACGATTACTAGCAATCAAACGATTTGTGCAGGGTTTCCGGCAGCAACTGTTACTGGGTCTATCCCTTCTGGCGGAGATGGTAACTATATTTACTATTGGGAATCGTCCCAGTTGGCGGGCATATGGACGTATGCTGGAAATCAAAGCTCGGTAATTCCCGGGGTGATGAGCAGTGATAGATATTTTAGAAGAATTGTTACATCAGGATTTTGTCCTTCAGATACTTCTTTAGGGATTGGGATTAGAGTGCAACAGCCTTTGTCGGGAAGTAGCATTGGAGCTGCCCAAACTTTATGCTCAGGACAAATGCCGACTTTATTTACGGGTAATATTCCTTCCGGAGGAAATGGCATCTTAAATTTTCAATGGCAGTCCTCCTCAAATTCCTTTTCTTGGTCGTCATTATCAGGAGCAAGTGGACAAGATTATCAATCTATATCTTTAACTCGAACAACTTATTTCCGAAGAACCATTTCATCAGGGGTTTGTTTCCCTTTTAATGATTTGCCTATTGAGGTAATTGTTAATCCGGTTGCCACCTTAAGAGGCCTAGGAGATACCGTTTGTGTTGGCTTGCCAGCGTATGTGGCAGCAGTTCCCAGCATTCCAGGGGGAACCTATTTGTGGGCACCAACGGGACAAACTACCCAACAAATTGGAAACACACCTACTCAGACTACAGATTATTTTTTGACCTATACTTTGAATGGATGTGTAAGTCCGGTATTAAAAGTAACTGCTAAAGTCAATCCTTTGCCCCCAGCAGTTATAACCTATCTTGACTCATCCATCTTATGCTTAGGTCAAACCAAATCATTAACAGCTAATCAAGGGTCAACTGCTTATACTTATAATTGGGCAAGTGGAGCAACCACTGCTACTTTTCTGGCACCAGGGCCAGGATATTATAGTGTAACGGTAACTTCTGCTGAAGGCTGTAAAAAAAGTGCGGCAGTGCAATTAACTTATCCTCCTCAACTTTTATCAGTTGAATGCCCTCCAATCCCAGGTGCATGTCCAGATACCTTAGTACAAATTAATGCTTTAGTAAAAGGAGGTTATGCGCCTTACACGTATAAATGGACGCCAGTATTGGGTTTGTCCAGCAGTACAATAGCATCCCCTAGCTTTTGGATGAAGGGTCCTGTGAATTATCGGGTAGTGGTAACCGATAGTATGGGATGTAAGGATACTGCTGCTATATTAGTTCAACCTTATCCTGGCGTAACCGCAGGATTTCAAATTGAAGGATTAAAAGGAGATACGCTTACCTATCCTAATCCCATTAAAATTTATCCAGATTTTCCCTACTCTGGTTCTTGTTTTTGGGATTTTAGCCACGGGCTTACCCATTCTGATTGTCAACCAGAACCTTGGATACCCGAAGAAGAGGATAGATGGAGAATTAAACTACAATTAATTTCAAAGGAGGGATGTCAGGATTCTTTTGTGAGAACCTTTTATTATAAATTCCCTATACTATTTAAGGTATCTAATGCATTTACCCCCAATGGAGATGGGTATAATGATTTTTTCTACTTGTCTTATTTAAATGTTGCAGCGCTTGAAATTAATATTTTTGATCGATGGGGTAATTTAGTGTATTACAGTCAAGATCCTAATTTTAGATGGGATGGAATGGTAGGGAATCGTGCACTTCCGGAAGGTGTATATGTGTATGCTTTAAAACTATGGGGAATAAGAGGGGAATTAAGAAGTGAGGAAGGAACCATCACCTTAATTAGATAAGCTATATCTTATCTTCCATTTGGGTTAACAAATGATTCAATAAATCTTTAGCTCGGTGTAATTGAGCTTTTACGGTTCCAAGCGGAAGATCCAAGGCAACCGCCACTTCTTCGTAAGAGAGTTCCTGAAAAAATCGTAGGTCTATTAATTGACGGTAACGTTTAGGGAGTTTTTCTACCGCAATATGAACATATTGTTTGCGTTGATCGGATAACATTTTTTCATTCGGATTTAATTCTTCATCCCGTATGCTGATAAATGATTTTCCTTGTTCACCATCAAAAGGTTGGTCAATAGAATAGGTAAGTAATTTCTTTTTGCGGATAAAATCAATGCAGTTGTTCGATGCAATTCTAAACAACCAAGTTGAGAAAGAATATTTAGCATCGAATTGTTGAATGCCTGCGAATGCTTTTGCAAATGCTTCTTGGGTAAGGTCTTCTGCATCCTCTTCATTTCTCACCATCTTCAACAGGGTATAATAAACAGATTTACGATATCTGTCCATTAATTTTTCAAAAGCATAAGCTTCTCCGTTTCTGGCGGCAATAATCAGGACACGGTCTTCTTCTGCTCTGGGAGATGCGGGATCTACTAATTCCATTTTTTTTCTAACATAAATCCCGCTAAGGTTGCTCCCCAACGGAAGAGCATCAGCAAAAAATCTGTTATGGGTAAAAATACGAATAAATGAAGTGGTTTATGCGGGCTAGGAACAAACAATAGAAAAATGCCTTTAATAGTCAAGGCTATTGGTAATGGCCACCAAATGCCTTGGAACAGTGCGATTATTCCCCCTATCCAGCCGATCAATTCTGCAATTGCCCATAAGCTTAAATAAATTTTCCAGATCGGGCGATACCAATTACCGGCACTGAAGTGACGTTGTTTTTGTCGAAACCATTTTTTCCAAGTTTCTTGTGGATAGGAATATACCCAAGGGTAGGGCATAATTTGAGTTTCTGAACCTTTTGCAATTTGATTCACCAATAAATCATCATCTCCAGAAAGACTTTTTAAATGTTGCGTAAAACCATTTGCGGCATTAAATAAAGATTTGGTATAGGCGATATTTCTTCCCACTCCCATATAGGGCAATCCTGCAGATCCTAAACCCAGAAACATCCAGGCAGTAACCTGAGTTTCATATTGAATGAGTTTGTTTAAAAATCCGGGTCGAATTAAATACGGACTATTTCCTAAAATTAATTGCGTTTTTTGGGGTCTGATTTCAGCAGCTAAGCTTTCTAGCCAATCGGAAGGAACGATACAATCTGCATCTGTGAAAGCCATCCATTCTGTAGTGCAATTATTAATTCCTTGGGTTAATGCGTATTTCTTGGGTGGCCAACCTTCCGGGGTTTCATGAATAGAAATAATTTTTAGACTCTTAATTTGGGCTTTCCATTCGTAAATAATATTTTCAGTATTATCCGTTGACCTATCATTCACAATTATTACTTGCCAGTCTGAATAATTGATTTTAGAAATAGAGGCTAAACAAGTTGATAATTTTTTTTCTTCATTATGGGCACAAATAATAATGGTAAATGGAGGGGTTGTTTGGGGTTTTGGTTTAGAATATTTTAACCATCCCCAAGCAATCGGAATACTTAATACGCCTTGTATTGCAAGGGCTGTAATTCCTGCATAAATGAATAAATCAATCAAAACGTAAAGCGTTTACTATTTTAATATTAAAAATTAATCTAGCCGGAATTAATAAAAACAATAAACAAATCACTAATAAACTTAAATTAATCCATCCGAAAGTTTCCCAAGGCCAGGCTACAGGAACCTCTGTAAGAAAATAATTTTCCTGATCTAATTTCATCCAGCCAGTAAAGTTTTGAATCATTAATAACCCTAAACCTAATATATTTCCCAGTGCCAATCCGGTACCTATCATAAATCCACCTTGCCAAAGAAATATATTTAATAATTGAAAACTATTTGCACCTAAGGCTTTTAATAAGCCAATCGTTCGGGTTCTTTCCAAGATTAAAATAAGTAATACCGAACACATATTTATAATTGCAATTGCAACCATTAACAATAAAATAAAATCTACATTTTGATGTTGTAATTGCAACCAGGCAAACATTTCTGGGTATAAATCTTCAATAGAATTTACCTCCCAATAATAGGGGAGTTGCGTTCTGATTTGGTCAGTTATTTTGGGTAAATCTTCCATATTATTTAACCTGATTTCTAAAGCACTACATTCTTCATCAGATAGATGGAATAATTTTCGGGTTAAATAAATTGGGGCTAATACTTGAACCGCGTCAAATTCTCCTAATCCAGATTCATAAATCCCGGAAATAATAATCGGTCTTATTTTAGGAGGATCCGTTAAAAAATACAATTTTGCTTTATCCCCTACTTTTAAAGAAAGACGTAAAGATTGTTTTTTAGAAATTAAAATTGGGCAAGGCCCTTCTTTAGGAGATAAATCAGGAGAATTTCCTTCAACAATTAGAGGTTTAAAAAAAGTAAAACTTCCTGTATCGGCAACTCCTTTTAAACTGATTCCATCTAATCCAGTTGAGGATTGTAATAAAGCATAAGTATTCATTACCGGATAAACTCCTTTAACTCTGGATACTTCCCACAAAGGGTTTAACAAATCCTGAGAAAGGTGAATGGGTGAAACGCTATCCTGTTCTTCCTCTCCGATGGGATAAACTTTAAGGTGAGAACCAAAACCAATGATTTTTTCTTGAATGGCAGATTCAAATCCGTTTACCACGCCAATCGATATCTCCATTACCGCTACCCCCAATGCTATGCTAGCAATTGCCAACCCAACCACCAAGCGGCTGATGGATTGAGAGGGATTCAAAAATAATCGAAGGGCAAAAAATCGGGTGAATAACACAGTCAGAAATTTCTATTACCTCCTACCTTTAGGGAATAATATTTTGAAAGGTTAAAATTGATGAAAAGTTATGGAATGAGGGGAATAGGAGTGTGGATTATATTTTTTTTAGGGATTGCTTGTGGACAGGTTCCCTCCCAGGAGGCGCATAAGTATGGGGCAGAGATATTGT
>RFSG01000060.1 GCA_009924095.1 Sphingobacteriia bacterium | reverse complement strand
ATTCTACAATGGTTAGTTCTCCTCAGCTTAAAGACCCCTGCGAATTATCAGGTTTGGTATATATTGAAACCTCCTCTTCTTTTGCTGACTATCGGGTATATGTTGAATCCGTTGAAGGTTTTGCCGATTTATGGGTTTATGCAGAAAACCATCCTGGTTTTGTGCGAAAACCGGGGCATTGGCAATTTACAGATGCGAGAGGACTCGCAGACTTTACCATTTATTTGGAAACTCAAAAAGGATTCGCAGATTTTAGCCTATTTTACACACCTATTTCGGGCCTCGCTGGATGCCCAAAACGCTAATTAATCCTAAAACCCAATCCGTGGAATCAACTTTACAATTAACCTTAACCCTTCCTGAAACAAAGCAGGAAGAAGCAATTGCAATTTTAAATCAATGGGGTTGGGAAGCATTTGAAGAACTACCTAATCAATTAATTGCTTATCGTCCAGAAAATACTGCAGACATTCAAACCATTGAAAAGTATTTAGCCGAATTGGGAATATCAAAAACAGATTGGAGCTTTCAAGTTCTTGCTCCTAAAAATTACAATCAAATTTGGGAAGAAGGATTAAATCCGGTAAAAATTGAAAATTGGGTGCAAGTAATTCCCGGAAATTGTATTCCAGAAGACGGGTTTGAACAAACCTTATATATCACGCCTCAAATGTCCTTCGGAACAGGTCATCATTCTACCACCCGAATGATGATGTTGTTGATGAGAGAAATTAACTGGACAGATAAAGTGGTGGTAGATCTGGGAACCGGCACTGGGATATTGGGAATATTGGCCGCAAAATTAGGAGCCTCCTCTGTTTTGGGTATAGACATTGAACCCTGGTGTACCGAAAATGCAATCGCTAATGCTGCGCTTAATCACACTGCTTCCACTTGCTCTTGGGTTACTGGAGATGCCCATGCCATGAATGGAAAACCAACGAATGATGTGGTTTTGGCAAACCTAAACCGAAACTTGTTAATTGAAAATGTATCTGCCTTGATAAATAACCTTCAACCTTCAGGTCATTTATTGATCAGTGGATTTTACACTGAAGACCTTCCTATATTGGAATCTCATTTTATTCCTTTAGGATGGAAGGTGATTCACTCCTTAACAGATAAAAACTGGGTGGCTGCTTTACTTACCTATTCTGAAATATGATAATATTCAGATTAAGTAAACCGCTGAATTCCCCAACTTATATAACTCAATCTATCTTCCCAGCATTTCTTCTGGTTTAACATACTCATCAAATTGTTCTGAGGTTAACAAACCTAAAGCAATAGCCGCTTCTCTTAAGGAAGAATTTTCTTTATGTGCCTTTTTAGCAATGGCTGCTGCATTATAATAACCGATATGTGTATTTAAGGCAGTAACCAACATCAAAGAATTTTCAAGATTTTTCTGAATGGCAATATGATTAGGTTCAATGCCTTCAGCACAATGGCGGTTAAAAGAATCCGCTGCATCCCCAATTAACCGAGCAGATGATAAGAGGTTATAAATAATGACCGGTTTAAAAACATTGAGTTCAAAGTGACCATTCATTCCGCCAACACTTATGGCCATATCATTTCCAATTACCTGAGCACATACCATGGTAAGTGCTTCTGCTTGTGTAGGATTAACTTTTCCTGGCATGATGGAGGACCCGGGCTCATTTTCCGGGATTAATATCTCCCCAATTCCACATCGAGGCCCAGAGGCAAGCAAACGGATATCGTTGGCAATTTTCATCAGACTAACCGCCAGCGTTTTAAGCGCTCCTGAAGTTTCTACCATCGCATCATGCGCTGCCAAAGCCTCAAATTTATTTTCTGCAGTGACAAAAGGAAGACCGGTTAGTTTACTTATGTTTTGAGCTACTTGAACAGCATATCCTTTTGGAGTATTTAAGCCTGTTCCTACAGCAGAACCTCCTAAGGCTAGTTCTGCTAAATGAGGTAAAGTATGTTGAAGCGCTTTTATTCCATGAGCGATTTGAGAGGCATACCCGGAAAATTCTTGCCCTAATGTTAAAGGAGTAGCATCCATAAGGTGGGTTCTTCCAATCTTCACAATATCCTTGAAGGCTTCTGCCTTTTGGGCTAAGGTTTTTTGTAAGGCAATTAAATTGGGTAGGGTATTGGTAGTTATTAATTGATAGGCTGCAATATGCATTGCAGTTGGGAAGGTATCGTTGGAGGATTGAGATTTATTAACATCATCATTTGGATGGATAGGCGTTTGGGAACCCATTTCCCCCCCTAATATTTCGATTGCACGATTAGAAATAACCTCATTTACATTCATGTTGGATTGCGTTCCAGAACCCGTTTGCCAAACCACCAGAGGGAAATGATCATCCAACTTTCCAGCCAATATTTCATCACATACCTGACCAATAATATCGCTTTTTTCTTTGGGCAATACCCCTAATTCGCAATTGGTAATGGCTGCTGCTTTTTTTAATACGGCAAATGCATAGATGATTTCTAAGGGCATTAACTGCCCTCCGATCGTAAAATTCTCTTTTGACCTTTGGGTTTGAGCGCCCCAATACCGATCTGAAGGAACTTCAACAGCTCCCATCGTATCTTTTTCAATCCGGAATGACATACAAAATTTGTTTGATGCCAAATTTACCTGAGATTCCGTTAATCCGGAAATATTCCTGTACTGCCTTGTTTTATTTATTGGTTTTTTCTTGTTGTAATCGCTTCAACAGCTCCTTCCTGAAACTTAATTCTGCTTTAAACACCATAGCCACTTTAGGTAATGGAAGTATCTTTTTAAAATCCACCACTAACAGCTCAATTAACTCAACTTCCTGATGGCGAAATTGAATCATCTCTGCTATAATTCGACTTGCTTCTGCGTCGGTCAGTTCAGTATCCTCCAGAATTGTTTCCCGCGCATCCATTCTGAATTTTTTTCTCAATGCTTTTAAATTGGTTTGATAGGTATCATATACCGGCCAAAATAATTTTGCCTCAGCAGGTGTCAATTTCAACACCCGTGAAAAATAGGCGATCCTATAATTTTCAATTTGATCTTGTTTGGAGGCAGAGGTCTGGGCGTTATTATTTGAAATAATCCAAAACAACAAGACAATGAGTAATCCTATTTTTTTCATAATTCTTCTTGTAATACCCAATCTTCAACTTCATTGGCAGGAAGGGTGCCAGATAATTCCAATGAGGGATCCGAAATAAATTGCTCCATTTGATTCCAATCTATCAGTTCATTCCATTCTTCTGACCTTGGTGAAGGCAAAGGAAGCGGAGTCGGAACAGATTGAAATTGCAGGAAAAAAGCTAAACAAATGGAGGCTGCAAAAGCTAACATAACCGGAACAGCTTTCAAAACTGGAAAGGGCTGAACTACGGTTTGAGGAGAATACTGCAGGGAAGATTCGGCATAAATCTTATGCATCAATCTATCTGGAAATGTTTCAAAATAACCTTCCGGAGTATGGGGACGCTTTAGCTGAGATTTGATTTTCAGCAAAAAATGACTGGTTTCTGAATCGGGTATTTTAGCGTTCATGTTATTATTTTGGATGATTAATCGGGTTTAAGGTTTAACAGCGGTAATAAATTCTTCTACTTTTTTTACGGCGTGGAAGTAAGAAGCCTTCAACGCACCTTCTGTTAGTCCAGTAATTTTAGCAATCTCCTGGTAAGGCATGTCATCATAATATCGCATACAAAACACTGCACGTTGACGGTCAGGAAGTATGGCAATAGCTTGTTCTAGTTTCAATATCAATTTTTCTGACTCATCTTCTGTAAATCCAGAAACAGAAACAGGTTCAAGAATTGATGTACCTAAACTTTGTGTATTTCTTTTTTTACGAATAAAGCTTAAAGTTTCATTCATGGCAACTTTATATAACCAGGTTTTGATTTGACTATCTCCCCTAAAATCAGCTAAATGAACCCAGGCTTTCACAAAGGTATCTTGAAGGATATCATCTGTGTCCTGATGATCCAGAATCATTCTTTTAATGTGATGATATAAATCTTTCTGAAAATGTTCAACCAGTTCCCGGAAGGCAACATCCTTTTGAGAGGGATCCATAAACCGATCCATCCAACCTTCATGATTCCATTTAGATATTGCCAAGATTAATTTATGGATTACAAATTAGGCTAAAGGTTTAATTTATAGCTAAGGTTATTATCAATTTGTTGCAAAATGATTCTGACTGTCTTTACTTTACATTGATGAAGAAGTTATTTATAATTCTGTTTCCAGCAATTTTGGGTGTTGGTTGTGGACATATTCCCAGAACCTTGTGGTATAATTTTCCTTCTGTGAAGGACAATCGTATTTTTAAAGAGGCAAAGATTCAACCTTCTGGAGATCCGGTTCCCTATATTTTAAACAACCAGGGGCTTCCCCCAACACGTGATTGGGTTTGGAGTAAAGACACTACCTTACCTCGGTATGCAGAAGATTTTCTGCGCAAATCTGGAACAGATGCTTTTGTTGTATTACGTCAAGACACCGTAATTTTTGAATATTACGATAAAAAGATGGGGCCTAAAGAAGCTTTATCTTCCAATTCAGTGGCCAAAGCAATAATCTCCACACTTACCGGAATTGCTTGGAAACAAGGATTTATCCGAAGCATTGATCAACCCGTTTTATCCTATCTACCTGAATTAAAAGGAAAAATTAGTTCTCAACTTAAAATCCGAGATTTATTGCAAATGACTGCCGGATTAAATTTTTCTGAAAGTTATTTAAACCCCTTTTCTACCATTGCTCATTTATATTATACCCGTCATTCAGAAAGGATGATGCGTAAAATTCGTCAAAGAGAAATGCCAGGAACAGCGTTCGAATACTTGAGCGCCAACTATTGGTTACTTACCCGAATTATTGAAAAAGCTACCCGTCAACCTATTGACCAATTCACACAAAAAGAATTATGGGAACCTTTAGGAATGCCAGATGGGGCGAGTTGGAGTTTAGACCGTGAAAACGGATTGGCAAAAGGGTTTACTGGATTTAATACCACCGCAAGAGCTTTAGCTAGAATCGGGCAACTTTACCTTTTAGGAGGCAATTGGGAAGGAACTCAAATTCTTCCCACCGCTTGGGTAGAAACAGTTCAACAACAAGACACCACCAGAGGAGCATCCTCCTTCTATAAACTCGGTTGGTTCCCTTCCTCAACTGGTGATTATTTTTACGCAGCAGGAATGTTTTATCAATTTTTATTTATTCATCCAGCATCTAATACTGTAATCGTAAGATTGGGCGATGACCCGGACACCAAAACAGATTGGATTGCTACCTTCAGAGCGTTATCTGGACAAAGACCTAAACCTCAACCTTTGCCTTTAGCCCCAGGACAAGAGTTTTTGTTTAACGGAGATTTCCGTTTTGGAACTTCCAACCAAGGAGATAGTACTTTGAACGGAAGAATCATAACTGTTGAAGCTAAGAAGAAAAAACAATCCTTAAAAGTTTGGATCAAAAAAGACCCTAAATCTGTGCGTAAATTGGGTAATCAAGTGCCTAAAATGAAAAAGTTTTACGCCTGGAGAAAAGATGAGGTTGAATTTTATGACCCTAAAACTTATCGTACACTAGTTTTCTCTACGTATGGAGATAGTATTACCTGGAAAAGAGAAGGTATTTCCTGGCAATTAGATAGAATTCGAAGAAGGTAATAGGGTAACTGCCCTGATTCAATTTACTTAGTTTACAATCACCTGATTTTATGCTGCTCAATTGGAGTCTGCGAATAGTTTTGCTATTCTATTGTATAGGAAGTTTTGGTAATGTGCTATTCGGACAAGATTCGATTCGCTATGTATTACATTTAAAAGATGCATCCCCGAAAAAAATATGGGTCGATTGTTATTTTCCTTCTCAAGCGAATGCGGACTTAATTTTTCGGTTTCCTAAAATGGTGCCGGGTACTTATAAAATCTATGATTTTGGCAGATTTGTTACCTCCTTAACCGCTTATACAGAAGCAGGAAAGATAGTCCCTAACCATAAAACTGATGTTAACACTTGGGCATTTGAGCAAGGGGAAAAGGTTGCGAAAATTCAGTACGAAGTTTCGGAAACCTGGACATTTAAAGACAGTCTAGGCAAAGATGTTTTTAGACCTGCAGGATCAACCTTTAAACCGGATACGGTTTTCGCTTTAAATTTTTTCTCCATCTGCGGATACGTGGATGCTTTTAAGGATTTACCCATTTCTTTACATTGTATTATTCCTGAGGGATTTTATGGTGCAGGAACTCTTCCCTTTACTGGGCAAACAGGTGATACCTTAGGATGGAAAGCCGAAGACTACCGAGCACTTTTAGATGCCCCCATGTTAGTATCTCGTCCAGATACCGCCACCATCCGTTGGGATGACGCAGAAGTATTGGTGGCTGTTTATGACCACAAAAAAACTACAACTGCTGCTTCATTGGTAACCGAATTATCTTCCTTACTAACTGCCCAGCGTAAATTTCTAGGAGGGAGTCTTCCCGTTAATAAATATGCATTCTTGATTTATTTAGACAACCCTAAATCCGGAACGGAATCCTTTGGTGCCTTAGAACATAATCGTAGCTCTTTTTATTACCTACCTTCTGTTGAACCGAATTGGATCCGAGAACAAATACGAGACATTGGTGCCCATGAATTTTTACATATCGTTACCCCCCTTCAATTACATTCTGAACAAATACATTATTTTGACTTTCAACATCCTACCATGTCGCGACATTTGTGGTTGTATGAAGGGGTAACTGAATATTCTGCTGGTTTAGTACAAGTGAGATATGGATTGATTTCTCCTGAGGTGTATCTGGAAATTTTAAATGAAAAAATCTTCCTAGCGAATGAATATAACGACACCCTTCCGTTTACAGAAATGAGTGTGGGTTGTTTAGATAAGTATGAAGATCAATATCAAAATGTATATTACAAAGGGGCATTAATCGGAATGTGTCTGGACTTATTAATCCGCAAAAAAAGTGAAGGAAAAATGGGATTACAAGCAGTAATTAAAAACCTTTCTGACGATTATGGACCTACTAAACCCTTTGCAGATAGTTTATTGTTAAAGTTGATTACCCAAAAAAGTTATCCTGAAGTGGGTGTTTTTTTTCAAACTTATGTAGATGGCTCTGCTCCTTTGCCTTTAGATTCTTTCTTACATTGGGCCGGCGTTGAATTTAAAAGTGATGGCACCTATGCGGCTTTTACTTTGGGTGGATTTGAATTGTTGTATAATGAGGAAACCCAAAGAATAAAAGTAGGGAATACGGATAATTTGGATGCTTTTGGGAAGGCCGTAGGGTTTCAGACCGGAGATGAAATTGTTCGAATGAACCGACATTCCTTAACTGGTGAATCCTTAGAAACGGAACTGTTTCAATTATTTTCTGAGATAAAAGCAGGAGAAAAAGTAAGGGTAGAAATTGCACGACCTTTGACAATTGGGAAGTTTAAGAAAACAGTTAAAAAAGCCAAGATGGTTTTAATTGATTATCCGAAAGATCAACAGGTTTATTTTTCAGAAACCCCAGATGCTACTCAGAAAAAAATACGGGAGGCCTGGTTGACAGCCCCTAACTAGTGGTGTTAACTGGGTGAATTGGAAAAATCTGGGTAGTTTTGATTTAATCCCTAAGAACTTTTGCAGTTTACCGTTGTAAACAGATGAGACCTTCCATAAGTTTCTTTATCCCTGCCTATCGGTGTGAAGCCACCATTGCCGAAACCATTGAATCTATTCTTCACACTAATTTTTTACTTGGAGATGAGATTGTCATTACGGAAGATGGATCCCCTGATGGGACATTGGCTTTGATAAAAACCCTTGCTCAGCAACACCCAGAAATTAAATTGATTCAGCATCCTTATAATAAAGGAGGAGGGGCTGCCAGAAATACCTGCGTGCAAAATGCTCAGCATTCCTTATTGTTTTGCTTAGACGCCGACAACCTTCTACTCCCAAATTCCATATTGCCCCTACAGCAGCAAATGGAAAAAACCAAAGCCGATATTGCAGCTTTTCAAGAACTCAGATTTTTTAGCAAGCCTTCTCATGAGGTAGATTTTATTTGGAAAGTACCCGAAGAAACTCGGTTAGTTGATTTTTTAGGCGACCATAGAAATTCAGGATCCAGTGGTAATTATTTGTTTACCAAAGAAAGTTGGAAACGTGCAGGAGGATATCCTGAATTTGCCGGCGCTTTGGATGCTTGGGGATTTGGCCTTCGACAAATGATGGCAGGATGTAAAATGGTTGCCCTTCCAGATAGTGGTTATCTTCATAGACATGGAATTGAGTCCTATTATGTTCGGGACATGAAAAGCAGTAACATGTCTTTAAAAGCTTTACAATTGTTGATTCCTTATTTGGATAGAATTCACCCCGAAGATGTGGAATATATCATGGGGCCGGAAGGAAGAAACCAATGGTATGAAAAATCTTCCGAACATCCCATCCGATTAAAAGGGGAAAATGAAACCCGACGACTGGCAGCTGAAATCCATCAACCCTCGTCTAAAAAGATGGGGTTAATCTGTAGAATCTTAAGAAAACTTCAATCTTGGTTTTGTAACTAAACGCAGGAGACTGTTAATGTTTCTGAGCAAATGCTTTTTTTCCTGCCTCTAAGAAATCAATAAACTTTTGAATGTCCTTGTCATATCCAACGGGAGTTACCAAGGTGTTTTCTTGATGATCCATCAGAATGTATTGAGGTTGTGCATTGGTACGATAACGATCTTCCTGCAACCATCCCCATTGATCGCCTACAGTTCTTATTTTTTTCCCGGTTGAAGTAGTATATTTTTCATTTTCAGGTAATTCCCGTTTTAAATCCACATATAGGGAAATCAACACATAATCCTCTTTCAATATTTTTAAAACCCGAGGATCTACCCAAACATAATCTTCCATTTTACGACAATTCACACATCCTTTACCTGTAAAATCAATCAATACAGGTTTGCCCACTTTTCTAGCATAAGTTAGCCCTTCATTATAATCAAAGAAGGCACAAAGTCCATGGGGGGCATGTAAACTTTCCGCATATTTACGAGGGCCTTCCGCATCGCAAGCACTGGGAGAATTATCAGAATGGGCAGTTGAAGAGCCTTGAAAATAGGAGAACCATAGGAGTTGGTCTTGACTCTGAGGAGGAAGTAATCCTGATAAAAATTTAAGTGGATGCCCAAAAACCCCCATCATTAAATAAAAGGCAAACATAAAAGTACTTAAGGCAAACAAAAATCTGGGTACTGCCACAGTCGAAATAGGGGAATCATGTGGCAGCCGAAACCATCCCATTAAATAAGCACCCATCATTAAAAACAGAGTCATCCAAATCAACAAATAAATTTCTCTATCCAGAATTCCCCATTCATAGGTCATATCGGCTACTGACAAAAACTTTAAGGCTAATGCTAATTCCAAAAACCCAAGGACAACTTTAACCGAATTCAACCACCCGCCAGAACGAGGCAAGGAATGAAGCCAGGAAGGAAACAAGGCAAACAACCCAAAAGGGATTGCGAAAGCAGTTGCATATGCCGCCATGCCCAATATAGGTCGTACATAACTACCTCGTGAGGCTTCCACCAAGAGGGTTCCAACAATCGGACCGGTACAGGAAAAAGACACTAAGGCTAAAGTAAATGCCATGAAGAATATTCCTATCCATCCTCCTTGTTCACTTTTTTTATCCATCGCATTCACCAAACCTGATGGAAGGGTAATCTCAAACCAACCAAAAAAGGAAATTGCAAATACGACACATATCCCAAAAAAGAATAAGTTAAAGTACCAGGAGGTTGACCATTCATTTAATGCTGCTGCTCCTACTGTTGCAGAAACCAACACTCCCAACAAAACATAAATAAATATAATACTACCACTATACAACAGTGCTTTACGAATCCCCTCTCCTTTGGATTGGCTTTGTTTCGTGAAATAACTTACGGTCATGGGAATCATCGGAAACACACAAGGGGTAAGCAAGGCCAAACAACCTGACCCAAAGGATAACAGTAAAAACCACAACATTCCTTCATCTTCGGGTTCCGGTAAAGAAAGCGGTGAAGCAGACGACGATAAAGAATCAGGAGAAGATGAGTTTGAATTTAATGCTGAAGATGTATCCTCCTGAGAATTTAAAATACTATCTTTTGTTATTATTCCAGCGTTTTCGGAATTAGTATTGGGAATGGCTTTTCGGGTAAAATTAAATTCCCGGGTTCCAGGAACGCAGGTCATAGTATCACAAATCTGGTATTCCAAATATCCGATAAGTTTTAGGTCAGTTCCGGTTACTTCAAACTCCTGAAAAAAATCTGCATGTTTTTTAAAGTAATAAATTTGGGTTTCAAAAATCGGGTCAAATTCCTGAATTGGTTTTCCTTTTTCCTTAAGTTTTCCGATTGCCTTTAAGCCTTTAATTTGATCAAACCCAATAGTGGTGGGAAGAGGACCATTGGGAGAAGGGATTACGGAATAAATATGATATCCTTTATCAATAGTAGCTTCAAACTTCAGGATAATTTTATCTCCTACTTTTAAATCCTTAGGGTCATCCAAGGTCTCTTTCCATTTAACCGCATTTTGAATTTGCGCTGAAAGCCCCAGTGTGGAGCATATGAATAGAATCAGGAGAAAAATATAATTTTCTTTTTTCATGTAACAATAACGTAAAACAGCTTGAGATTAATTAACCTTAGATAGAAAAGTTTGAAGTACTGCAATTCCGTCAACACACCCCATTCTTGGATCAGATACACGTTCAGGGTGAGGCATCATACCCAAAACATTACCTTTCAAATTACATACTCCTGCAATATCCGCTAATGAACCATTAGGATTCCATTCAGCATTCTTTTCATTATGTGGACCACAATAAGTAAAGATGATTTGCCCATTTTGCTGTATCTCAGATAGCGTTTCAGTGCTACAATAATAATTACCTTCTCCATGGGCTATCGGAATCCTGAATACTTGATCCTGATAATATCCATATCGGTTATGGGCGTCTGAAGATGGAGTAATAAATACATCCTTACAAACAAACCGAGGCGTTTGGTTTCTTAATAAAGCGCCTGGCAAAAGACCTGCTTCGGTTAAGATTTGAAAGCCATTACAAATTCCCAAAACAAATCCACCGGCTGAAGCAAATTTTCCTACGGACTCCATGATTGGCGAAAATCGGGCAATTGCCCCTGAACGCAAATAATCTCCATAGGAAAAACCTCCAGGTAGCACTACCGCATCTAACTTAGGTAATTGGGAATCCTGATGCCAAACCATAGAAACTTCATGCCCCATCCCAACTAAAGATTTCCGCATATCCTGATCACAATTACTGCCCGGAAAGGTGATTACCCCAATTTTCATATTGCAATTTACACTTTAGGTGACTTTGGAGAAAGCCATATATTCCCAGTTGTCATTTTAATTTTCTTCCATCCTGAAAAATATAAGGGAAGAAAATATTTCCATTCCTCTACTTGCCCAGTTTCATCCCAGATCCAATCCGGAGGAAATTTATTCAAAGCTTTCCATAAATCTACCACTGTTAATCCACCTGAAAACAAAATAGGACTTTCATTATCCAGATTCAGATGAAGTTTATAGGTTAAGAGCCGATTATCCGTAAGAGGACCCCTAGCATTAATGCCTGCTCTTAAGTACCTGGATGGGTCTTTGCTTAAAATCAATCCATTGGGTTTTCTATTTTTTTGATGAATAACCGCTTTTAGTTCAGCTACTGCAAAAGGAAAATCTAATTGTTCTTTTTGCCATGCCAATCCTGGAGTATTTAATCCAGAAGGAATATCTTTTAAGTTTTCCGAGCTAGACACAAAAGAATATTGAATACAGGAATAAGTAGGAAAAGCTAACACCATTACAAAACATAAAGCCCCGATTGCAGAGGGAATGCGCAATTGAAAAAAACGACTCAAGTAAAATGTGATTGGAAATACTAAGGGTAACAAAGGATTAGCAGCTCGAAAAAATCCTGAAACTATAATCATTAAAGTACCTGTTACCAACCAAACCAACATTATTGATTCCACCTTCCTTTGGGCACTACTTAAACGATTATCACCTAACCTAAAGGCTAACATTCCCAGAACTGCTGGAAATATAAAAGTAATGGCAAGTGCAAGTTCCCAATAATCCTTTGCAAAAGAAGATAATCCTAAGGAAGGAATGGCATCTGTTAATTTATCTAATTGTTGAAATAAACTCAATGAAATAAAAGCAGACAACCATCCTTTGAAATATAAAAACAAAGTAGAAATCAATAAGGGAATACTCATCCCGATAAACATAGTTACCATTTCAGCAATACGTGGAGTGCTTAACATGGCATACACCAAGGGAATTGCCAAATAAAAAATGATAGCTTGATAATGGATTAAAAAGGCGATGGATACCAGCATCCCTAATTTAAATAAAAGCGGTAAAGGCAAGGCTCCTTCTTCAAAAGTTTGTATTAATAAAAAAACTACTAAAAGCATCGGCAACATCAACAACAATGAACCATTTAACTCCTGTGCATACCAAGGCAAGGAAGTGATCAGGATAAACATCATTCCCGGAAACAAGGATCTCTCTCTTTGAAATTTGAGATCATTGAACATTTGGTTAAATAAAAATCCGCAAATGAATATATATACAACTGTAAAAATATCCACGGCACTTCGAGTGAAGTCACCGAATACCCATTGTATGAATACAAATAAACCGACGGTTAAAGGAGATTCTTCGGTTAATACTTCTTGGTAGGGCCTAAACCCTGCAAGAATTTGTTCCGCTAAAGTAATCAGGAAGGATTCTGAGGGGGGATAAAAAGAGGGGTGAAAGGAAGGAATCCTGAGCAAAATTGCCCATCCTACCATCCAGAGGTAAGCTAAAGGATTTCTAAAAACGAACAGGCGGTACATTACTATTTCTCAAAAAAAAAGGACATTAAAATAATGTCCTTTAAAGTTTTATTTGAAGATAATGTTAAAATCCGAATTTGTAACGAAAGTCTTTAATGTTTGCACTTTCTCTCACGCCTATGAAAACCTTGGAAGCCATGTTATTCGTTTTGGATTGAGATAGATTTTGTTGAAACTGACGGATTTGATCTTCAGAAGGAGGTGCTGGTTGATTTTTAGAAGTAACTTTTATCAAATACACCCCTGTTTGTCCAATGATTGGGGAAGATACTTGTTGAGGTTCTAAACTAAATGCACGACCCACCACAACTGGATCATTTCCGATACCTGGGGCAGTACCTGAAGCGAAGCTTACGTTATCAGCTTGGCTCAAGAAGGCTCCGTTTCCATAAGAATCTCTTACTTTGGCTAAATCCTGAGATCCAGTAGCGGCAAGCTTTTCTTTAATCATACGGGCTTTTACCGCATTTAGAATTTTACGATCAATGTTTTTACGCGCTTCCTCTACTGATAAATATCCCTCATCCTTACGGGAAACTACGTTTGCCACAATGAAAGCTTGAAAGGTTTCAATTACTCCAGAAGTTTTGCCAGATTCACTCGTCAATCCCCATTTCACCAATTCTCCAGTACCTAATAAATTAGGTAATTGGTTTACACTTGGTTTTAGGGTAGGAAGTGCAATAGGTTCAATTCCTTTGGAACGTGCAAAAATGGAAAAATCTTGATTGGATTCTGTTACCGCACCGGCAAAAATATCCGCTTGACGATAAAGTTCTCTAAGGGTATTGGAACTTGGCACTATGGGCTTAATTACTTCTGCAATTTGATAAACCGTATTGGTTTTTTCAGTTACAACTACAATATGAAAACCACGGGTTGATTTTAATAAGGTTGGCTTATTAACCGGTATGGTCAATATCTTTTCATCAAACTCTCCCCCCATTTTGCCTGGGGTGTACCAGCCTAATTCTCCTCCATTGGTAACTGTACCATTGTCATCAGAAGCCTGAGCCACTTTATCTTCAAAGTTGGCTAGCGTGACAACTCGAAACATTGAGTCTGCTCTTGCTTTGGATTTCAAAGTATCCTCCGGCAATCCTCCTCTTACACCTACTAATAAATGTTTTACCTTAATTCTTGGGAGGGTATCCTGCAAAATGTTTGAAATTTTAATTAACCGAAATAGGTTTCCATCAAACAAAGGACCTACTACCGAATCTCCCTTTACCCCTTCTAAATTTTTCTTTAAAAAATCATCTAGTTGACCAAAAGCTTTGTAGGTAGTATCAAAAGGAAAGGCGGATTTCGCCGAAACAAAAAGACTATCGTTCTTGGCTGAAATAAATTCAGGTTTGATTTTTTCCAAGTATGCCAATGCATCTGCTGTATCTATTGCACTTGGAATTTTATAAAAAGGAACATACACCAAATCTGCTTCTGGTTCTTTGATTTTAAATTGTGCTTTATGTTTAGAGATATAGTTTTCAATATCCTCATCTTTAACTTGAACAGAACTATCAGGGATTGAGGAATAATTAACGCCCAAATATTGAAAACTCACTAAGCTATTTTCTTCCAAATAGGCATTTTTAGCCTCTTCTCTGGAAACCAACATGCCACTTCTAACCAAGTTCATATATTTTTCCTGCAAGCGCATGGATACCATATATTTTTCAAGGTCGCTTAGGTATTGACGAACTTCGGGTTCATTTTTTGCCCGAGCCAAAATTTGTTTCATTTGATTCGGGTCATAAGGTTGACCTCCTTGGGCAAACTGTTGAACAACGATGGGGGAAGGATCTGGACCAATGAACATATCCATCAATTCACCAGAAGCCACATTTACGCCAGAGGATTCAAACTCTTTCCCCATTACTACCTCGTTCACCAAATTATCCCAGGCACGGTTTACCATGTTCATCCGGATATCTTCTCCTATGGTATTGGATTTTGAACGTTGTTGCTCCTGGTAAATAGCATTTTCTATCTCCTTATTATAAACCGTATAATCTATGGGAGTACCTGCTATGTTTCCAACTTCATTTTGCCCTGAGGAAAATATTGCAGAGGTATTCCGGAATAAATCTGTCAGGATAAAGGCTACCATGGAAACCCCAATCAGACCGATCACCAGCCCTACGTTTTTTCGAATTTTACTAATTACTGCCATATAAAAGGGAAAGCCTGAGAATTTATATCTCAGTATAAATCAGGGGGCAAAGATAACAGACTCTCGGTGGAATTACAATCCTAGTTATGGGTAAGCGCTAGGAATTCAGATTTTGCTTCACGCGAATTACCGAAATACTCTTTGCATCCCCTTCAACAACCGTCATTTCCAATTGATTCTCATCAAATCTATCTCCTGTGGCTGGAATTTCTTCTGCCACGTGCATCAGAAATCCTCCCAGCGTAGTGTAGTCGCCTTCAGGGATTTCTAGTCCATACGTCTCATTTAAATAATCCACCGAATGACGGGCACTGAATAACCAAACTCCCTCTCCTTCTTTTTTCTCAAGAAGTGTTTCTTCTTCAGGCTCATCATGTTCGTCTTCTATCTCCCCAAAAATTTCCTCTACTAAATCCTCAATGGTTACTAACCCTGAGGTACCCCCAAATTCATCTACCACAATTGCAGTACTTTTTCTTTTCAAGGTAAATTCAGTCAGCAATAAATTAGCTGGCATGGTTTCCGGAACAATTAATACGGGTTGCAGGATTTCCGCTAGATTCTTAGGATGCCTAAATAATTCAATGGAATGAACAATTCCTTTCACCTGATCAAGGTTGCCTTCATAAACAATTATTTTTGACAATCCGGTTTCTACAAATAATTGCCGAAGCGATTCAATACTCGATTCCACAGGAACTGCGACCATGTCAATTCTGGGAACCATAATATCTCTAGCTCTGATTTTATTAAAATCTAAAGCCTTATTAAATGCTTCGGTATCTATATCATGTATGGGTTCAGAATAACTTTTATTATCAAACCCAAGGCTTTCTTTTAAATATAAATCTAAATCGGTTCTACCAAATACCATTTGTTCTCTTTCGATTTTGACACCAAAAAATAAGCGCATAAAATTTTGAGAAATAATTGATAGTAACCAAACAAAGGGTAAAAAAATCCAATAAAATAATCGAATAAATGGAGCAGATATATAAATCATCCGATCGGGATTTCTGCGAAATAATGCCTTAGGAACAAATTCCCCTAAAAATAAAATAATTAAAGTAGAAACTAAGGTTTGTAATCCTAAAAAAGCAATCGGTTGATAATCTGGCCCCCAACCTAAATAAGTAGTAATAATAGGATCTAATAATTTAGAAATTAATATTCCATAA
>RFSG01000059.1 GCA_009924095.1 Sphingobacteriia bacterium | reverse complement strand
ACTTGATTGCGAATTGATTCTGGAAAACGCTTAAGGCCTTCTGTGATTCTATCATTAATCGCTTTTATATACCAAGGATTAAGATGATAATCTTTTACTAATAAAGTTTTCCAGGTTGGGGTAGGGGTTAAATGACTCACCTGTTTTTCCCATTCTCTGAATCCTGAACCTGAGGTGGTATAGGAGAATTGTGGATATAAGGGCAATTGAATTACTGTGTCAACAGGGTGTTTCAATAATTCAGCTAAGGTGTCATTGGTAAAAGGTTTCCAATACCGCATTGCAGTAACCACCTTGAATTGATAGGGAGAAGAAGTAGAGTTTAATAGTTTCTCTAATGCGATTTGTTGTAGTTCAGTCCAACAATTTAAGGGACTACCTCCTCCAATTTCAGCGTATTTTTTTCTAACAGCAACCGACCGTAATCCAGCGATTAATTTAGAAAGGACTTTTCTAGATGGACCGGAGAAAGGAATCTTAATGATATCTTCATCCATAAACAGATTCACTAAAAAAGGTTCAACATCTGCTAATGTTGAAGGCCCTCCTAGGTTTTGTAACACAACTGCAACTAAAGGAAGGTTTTTATTCATCCTGATTTCTGACATATTCGACGAAACAGTAATTATAGAGGTTCCGTTCATCCGATAGAAAAGATTCCTCTTTCAATTTTATCCAAGATCTATCGGGTTTCCAGGTAAAAAAGGTATCCCCTTCAAAATTACCTTCGATCTCAGTTAGTAGAATTCTGTCCACAACACCTAATTCTATTGCCTGTTCGCATAATTTCCCTCCACCAATCAGGTATACTTCTGGTTCATTATTCAAGGCTTCTAGCGCTTGAGATAAATTGGGGAATATTTCTAAATCGGGTGTATTGAAATTTGCAGTAGCCGAAAGCACTACATTTCGTCTATTAGGTAAAGGTTTTCCCAGTGCTTCGAAAGTTTTTCTGCCCATCAATACTGCATTACCACGGGTGGTTTGTTTAAAGTATTTAAGATCGGCAGGTAGATGCCAAGGTAGTTGTCCGTTTTTTCCAATCACTCCGTTTGAAGATCGAGCCAAAATTATAGATACCCTCATACAGAAATAGGTGCGGAAATCGCCGGCCACGGGTCGTATCCAATTACTTTAATATCTTCATATTGAAAGGAAAATAAATCCTTAACTTCTGGGTTTAGGGACAAATTAGGGAGTGCACGAGGGGTGCGGCTTAATTGAAGATCGGTTTGTTCTAGATGGTTAAGATAAATATGGGCATCCCCTAAGGTATGAATAAAATAGCCGGGTTCATATCCTGTTACTTGGGCAATCATATGCGTCAATAATGCATAGGAAGCAATGTTAAAAGGGACTCCTAAAAAAATATCAGCACTTCGTTGATAGAGCTGACAAGAAAGACGATTGCCCTCCACTGCAAATTGAAATAAGGCATGACAAGGGGGTAATGCCATTTTAGAAATCTCAGCAGGATTCCAAGCAGTAACAATCATTCTTCTCGAATCTGGTTTGTTTTTAATTAGTTCAATCAGTTCTTTTAGTTGGTCAATAGTTTGTCCATTGGGTAACGGCCATTTTCTCCATTGTACTCCATAAACCGGCCCTAATTCTCCTTGATCATCTGCCCATTCATCCCAAATGCTTACCCCATTATCTTTTAAATACTGGATATTTGAATTCCCTTGAAGAAACCAAAGGAGTTCATGAATTACCGATTTTAAGTGAATTTTTTTTGTGGTTACTAAAGGAAAACCCTCTGATAAATCAAAGCGCATTTGCCATCCAAATACGGACAATGTACCCGTACCTGTTCTATCTGTTTTTAATATTCCCTTTTCTCGAACGTGTCGAAGTAAGGATAAATAAGGCTCCATTCAACTAGGTACCTTAGGGTAAAACATTAAGTTTAAGAGTACTTTGATAATTTTCAGCTTGAAGAATCACCCAATATATTCCTGGCATTTCCTGATCAAATAATACTTTGGTGCCAGAAGTATTTACTTCACCCTCTTTAACAATTTTACCTTGAATGTCTATGATTTTCCAACTCCAGTAGGTTACCTCTTCAGGTGCATGAATATTCAATGTCTTATCAAAATCCAGAGGATTAGGTCCTATTTTCCATCCTAAGGATAATAAGTCTTTGTTTCTGTTTAAATGTGCAGGGTCATATAATACTGTTGTAATTACGGAATCATTAGGATAACTCGCTAAGTCCATCACCTTGGCAGCATTAATCTTTAAGGAAACCAGGGCAGTATCGGTTCCCATAGGAGTAATCATGACCATAAAACTGGAATCCATTCCGTTTTCACTAACCAAATTACTGGCAGTTCCATTGGTTACTATTAAATCAGTTAAAGTGAAACCCGTAACAGGTTCCCCAAAATCTACTTTTACAGGAAAAGGATTTGCTCCTGTGGGGTTTCCTAATTGAGGAATAATAGTAGGTTGAGGGGCACAGGTATCGGCCCGGGTAAATACCGCACTGGCTCCCTGACTAGGATTGGTAGCCGAGTCCTGAGCGGCTCCTGGCAATAGGCCTACAAATAATTTAGTACAACTATTGGCCTTATAATAGGCTATGTATTCTGCACCACTGCCACTCAAGCCAAGTACAGATACATTACCATTAAATTGAATGTCAGATAACTGAAACCCTTGTACGTTGGTACTGAAAGTAAACTTAACTGGTACGGTATCTAGTCGGGTTTGGGGATTTCCAAAGGGAAACGTAATCATCACTGAAGGGCCTTGAGCGATAAGACCTAACGGCAGAATTATACTAAAGAAAAGAATGAAACTGAAAATGAATTTTGGCATAAGTAGAAAGTTGAGGTAAACTTAAGAATCCTTGTCAAATATAAGCTTTCTGCCTCCAACCTTCTTTACCTTTGTGTGGGTAAATTATAAACCTCTTATTTATGGAAGTTAGAAAGCCATCAGATTCAAGATCATCCATGTCGGAAATTGTATTGCCGAATGATACCAATACCTTGGGGAATTTAATGGGAGGTAGATTATTACATTGGATGGACATGGTAACCGCTATGTCTGCAATGCGGCATAGCAACCGAGTAGTGGTAACCGTATCTGTTGATTTTGTGGATTTTAAATCTCCCGTTCGGCTGGGTGAGGTGGTATTGTTAGAAGCTCGTGTTACGCGTGCCTTTTCCACTTCGATGGAAGTGCGGGTGGAAGTAAGTGCGGAAAATCTTCAAACCCGCGAAAAACGAATTTGTAATTCCGCCTATTATTCCTTTGTCGCAGTGGATCAAACCGGCAGGCCTATACCTGTAAATCAAATTCAACCGGAATCTGAAGAGGATCAAAAATATTTTGACTCCGCCTTAAGAAGAAGAGAATTAAGGTTGGTTCTTTCTGGTAAATTAAAACCCGAAGAGGCAACGCACGTTAGAAGTATTTTTTTGCCAGAATAAATACTTCTAACCATTGAAGGCCTAAATTTGACAGACCAATTGTTTTCGCCTGCCCTTTAATAGATGCCATATTGCAAACTGGCAAACGAAATTGTAAGTTTATAAGAAGAATCCTATAATCCCCAAAAACTGAAGAGTGTTAATTAATAGTGTTCAATTTGTATCCTTTTGTGTCCGTTTTCTAAAGGGGCTTGGGGTATATTGTTTAATTGCAGGTTGGGTAGGTGCTTTTTCTTTGGAAGCTCAAATAACGGTGAATTCTACTACCGTTGCATCACAACTTGTAAATCAGATTGCAGGACAGGGTATTGTTGTTTCCAATCCAACCCTAAATTGCCCTGTTGGCGCTGCAGGAATATTTACTTGGACAGGCACTACCTTAGGCATGAATGGGGGGATTGTGTTATCTACAGGTTCTGTTGATAGTATAACTACGAATGGGGGACTTAGTCCAGCTACCAGTTGGTTTACGCCCGGGGATGTGGATTTAATGAATGAAATCAATACACCCAATTGGCCAACGCCCAAACCAAGTGTCATCCACGATGCATGTGTATTGGAGTTTGACTTAATTCCCAATTGCGATACTATAGCGATTGATTATGTATTTGCCTCAACCGAGTTTAACAATTTTGTAGGCACAAATTTTAACGATGCATTCGCGTTTTTTATCTCAGGCCCAGGCATTATTGGAGCTAGAAATATCGCTCTAATCCCTGGCACCAATACGCCAATTACCATCAATTCCATAAATAATGGCCCAGCAGGTGTAGGCCCTTGTTCAAATTGTAACTATTATATTGACAATTCAGGGACGCCGAAATTTGATACCAATATTGAATTTAATGGGTTTACCCGAAAATTAACCGCTAAACAAGTGGCAGTACCCTGTCAGACCTACCATATCAAATTTGTAATTGCAGATGGAGAAGATGAAACCTTAGACTCAGGCGTATTACTGGAAAGAGGTGGATTTCGTTGTTTAGGTTCACAAACAACTGTGGTAAACAACACGCAAAATCCAAGAAATAATTTTGCTGTACGAGAATGTGTGGATGCAACCATTAACTTTGTTCGTACCGGTGATTCTACCAATGCTGTAACCCTCAATTATGTAACTGGAGGTTCTGTTGTTTCAGGAGTAGATTATACTGCTTTGCCCGGTTCGATTACAATACCAGCTCAACAATCTTCCACTTCTTTATCCATTCCTTTCTTTTCAAATGGAGGAGGAAATGGATTGGATTCCTTATTACTCATCATATCTAATAATTTGTGTGGTGTGGTTACTTTTGATACTGCAAAAGTTTATGTTTTAGATAAACCTGTGGTTCGGCTTAAAAATGACACTACCCTTTGTCCTGGAGATACCTTTTCAATTGGCGTTGCACCAAGTGCCAACTCAACTTACTCTTGGTCTCCGGGAACTTACCTTAGTAATCCCAGAAGTTCAAATCCACTTTTAACTATTCCATCTTCCTTTTCTGGAGTATTAGAGTATAGAATTACGCTCACAGATTCGCTGGGTTGTCCGGCAAATGATAGCATTCGGATTAACGTGATACAATTACCCCCGGTTAGTTTTTCTATCCCGGATACCGGATGTTTATTTGAAGCTACCACAATTTTATACGATAGTACTCAGGTTTTGGGAGATTTGTATTTTTGGGATTATGGTGGAGGGGCTTGGATGGCTGGTCAAAATGGAGGGCCTATTCAAGCTAATTGGCTTCAAACAGGAGTTAAAATCGTTTCCTTATTTATAAGAAGAAATACTTGTGTTACAGATACGGTTTATAAAAGAATCGAAATATTACCTTTACCAACAGCAGACTTCACTGCCCCAACCCAAGTTTGTTGGGGAATTCCAGATACGTTGGATTATTTTGGAACTACTCTTCCAGGCGCTATTTATCATTGGCAATTGGATACAGCCGGTACGATACTTTGGACATCCCCTGGAGAAGATACCACCCTACAAGTCGAATGGACTCAACCCGGCGTAAAAGTGGTAAGCCTCTGGTTGGATCAATATGGATGCAAAACCCCAGTGGTTACCAAAACCATTATCCAATATCCAACCTTAACAGGATATATAGAATTAGATACTTTTGTTTGCGCAGGAGATACAAATCTAATTGAGACAGGCTATGGAGGGGGAGACGGCGGACCTTATACCTTTAATTGGTCACCGCCCACGGAAATATCCTCCACCACAGTTCCCGAACCTCTCGTTTTTCCTACCCAATCTACCACTTACACCTTATCACTATCCGATGGCTGTGGACAGGTATTAACCTTTGAACACCCTATTGGGGTGTATCCTTTACCCGCGCCACCTATTACTTATGGAGATACTGTTTGTACAGGTAATGCAGCTTATCTGCAAGGTTTTCCTACTGACTCATCCCATTGGGTAAATTGGTTTAACTATCCAACTCGCCAAGAACAATATTTTCCAATTGCAACCGCAATTGATTTTAATACCCCAATATTGACTAACTCTACCACTTATTGGGTAAGCACAGAAGATACTTTGAGATGTAGAAGCCCTCGAATTCCTATTTCAGTATTGGTGAACCCCTTACCGCTCCCTGACTTTACAGCGAATCCAAGAGAATTATTTCTTCCCAATGCTATAACCCAATTCTCTGCTTTGCCCCTTTTAAATCCCGGTGCCCCTGTAGTTTCCTGGTATTGGAATTTAGGCAATGGTGAATATGCTTTAGATAGTACTTTGGTTATGCAATATGCTGATACCGGTAAATATGAAGTAAGCCTTGCCGTAATTGATGCGAATGGTTGTTATAATCAAGTAAGAAGACCCGGAATGATTATCGTGACGAAACCTTTAAATCTCAATATTCCCAATGCTTTTACCCCGAATGGAGACGGCAATAATGATTTCTTCTATGTTCAAACCAAGATGTTAAAATATTTCCAAATTGAGATTTTCGACCGTTGGGGTAAATTATTATATAGGTCAATTGATCAAAATTTCAGGTGGGATGGAGCAGTAAATGGGGAAGGTTTGCCCGAAGGTGTATATGTCTATAATATTATTGGAACAGATACCTATAATCAAGGAGTAAGTCAACAAGGAACCGTAACCTTAATCCGATAAATTACTTTTTTTAATTATTAGAAGTTGCTTGATTAATTCTAGCCAATTCCCTTTTAATTTCTTGCAGTTTTAATAATGCCTCCACCGGAGTCATTTGGTCAATATCGCAACCAGCAAGGATTTTACGAATGATCAAAGTGTCTTCATCTTTGAGTTCAAACATATTCAATTGTAATTCTTGTAAAGGCGAGAATTTTAAATGCCCTTCCTGATTTTGAGGGTCTATCCTACGACTTTCAAATTGTTGTAAAATCGTTTTGGCGCGATGAATAACTGAGGGGGGCATACCTGCCATTTCAGCAACTTGAATTCCAAAACTATGGGCTGAATCTCCCGGAATTAACTTACGCAAAAATAAAATTTTACCATTCGATTCTTTTACTGAAACATTAAAGTTTTTAACTCTTGGAAATCGGTTGGCCAATTCACTGAGTTCATGATAATGGGTTGCAAATAAGGTTCTGGCCGCACAATTTGCCTGTTCGTGCAAGTATTCTACTAATGACCAGGCAATAGAAACCCCATCATAGGTGCTGGTTCCTCTACCGATTTCATCCAGCAATATCAAGCTTCTTTGTGTACAGGTATTTAGAATTCTGGCAGTCTCATTCATTTCCACCATAAAAGTAGACTCCCCTGCACTAATATTATCAGATCCCCCAACTCTTGTAAAGATCTGATCTACCAAGCCGATTTTAGCTTGAGTCGCCGGAACAAAACTTCCAATCTGAGCTAATAACACAATCAAGGCGGTTTGTCTTAGTAAGGCACTTTTACCCGCCATGTTTGGACCCGTAATGATAATAATTTGTTGCTGATCCCCATCCAATACCACATCATTCGGAATATACGGCTGGTCTCTAGGTAATAATGTTTCAATCACTGGATGCCGACCTGCTTCAATCTCAATTCGATTATCCTCTCGAATTTCAGGTCTTACATATCCATTCTTCAAAGATAAATTGGCAAAATTCATTAAAACATCGGTTTCAGCTACTTGATTAGCATTGTGCTGTAAATCCTCAATAAATGGAATAAGTCCAGCTAAAAATTCCTGGTAAAGGGTAGTTTCAACTTGAAGGATCTTACTTTCTGCTGCTAATATTTTCTCTTCAAAAACTTTTAACTCGGGTGTAATATAGCGTTCCGCATTAGTTAAGGTTTGTTTACGGATGTAATCATGTGGAACCTTATCCTTGTGAACGTTAGTGATTTCAATATAGTAACCAAATACATTATTAAAGGAAATCTTTAAGGATGAAATCCCAGTTCTCGCAATTTCCTTTTGTTGTAGATCTAATAAATATTGCTTTCCAGAACTTTCAAGTTCCCTGTATTCAGCTAATTCTGCAGAACGGTCACTCCGGATTACCTTTCCTTCCTGTAATTGCATAGAGGGTTCTTCCTCCATCCAGCTATCAAACCATTCCAATACAGTTGTAACAGATTTGAATCCTATTCCTAATTCTACTAAAGGTGCATTGGCTGCTGCACTTAAAGCTTCTGATAAAGCAGGGATTTTTCGTATGGTATTTCGTAAAAAATAGGCATCCCGTGGACTTAGTTTTTGGGTAGCTAATTTTGCGGTAAGTCTTTCCAAGTCAGAAAAGGTAGACAAAATCTTAAACACTTGACTTCCAACTTCTGGTTCTTTCAGAAAAGCTTCAACTCTTTCTTGTCGGATTAAAATAGGTGATATTTCTTTTAATGGGAAGGCCATCCAACGGTGCAATAAGCGAGCGCCCATTACGGTTTGAGTTTGACCAATAACCTCAATCAATGTTTTACCCTCAGGAACCATGGGTTTAAAGAGTTCCAGATTGCGGATTGTAAAGGGGTCAAGTCCCATAAACGTTTCATCCGCTAAACGATAGAGTTGGGTAATATGAGAGATTTGTTTTTGTTCATTTTGATCCAAATAGGATAGAATAGCGCCAGCTGGTACCCATTCTGCCTGAACATCCCCTAACCCAAATCCTTTTAAAGAATGTGTGTTAAAATGTTGTAAAAGCCTTGCCAGTGCTGTATCCGGATGAAAAGCCCAATCCTCTAAACGGAAATGATAAAACCGCTCCCCCCATCTCGCACGATATTCCTTAACATCTTTTCGAGAGGTAATAACTTCTGCTGGGGAAAGCTGATGCAGTAATTTTTCTATAGATTCCGGACTGCCTGCCTTACATCCAAATTCACCCGTAGATAAATCTAAAAAAGCTAGCCCAATCCAATCTTCCCGTTCCCACCAAAGACTACATAAGTAATGATTACTTCGGCTATCCAACACCTTATCATTCATCACCAAGCCAGGTGTTACCAGTTCCGTAACGCCTCTTTTTACAATACCCTTGGTTGCTTTGGGATCTTCTAATTGTTCACAAACGGCTACTCTTAATCCAGCTTTTACTAATCTGGGCAAATAAGAATCTAAGGCATGATAAGGAAATCCTGCCAATTCAACTTCCGCCGCCGACCCATTGGCACGATGGGTTAATACAATTCCTAAAATTCCGGAAGCACGAATAGCGTCTTCTCCAAAGGTCTCATAAAAATCTCCTACTCTAAAAAGCAATAAAGTGCCCGGATATTGAGCCTTTATGGAATTAAATTGCTTCATTAAAGGAGTTTCTCTATCGTTTTTCATTCTGTATTCTCGCCTGGGTATTTTTGTGAGGAATTAATTACAAATATAGAGGGGTATTTTTATGCGAAAACTACAAATGCCAGAATTAGGTAGAATGGAACCTGATGAATTTAAGGAATCGCCCAAAGCAAAGGTTTGTCTGATCCTGGATAATATTAGGAGTTTACATAATGTAGGCTCCATTTTTAGAAGTGCAGATGCCTTTCGATTGGCGCATCTCTATTTAGGGGGATATACTGGTTGTCCACCGAACCCAGAAATACGTAAAACTGCTTTAGGCGCTACTGATTCAGTAGAGTGGACCCATATTCCTGATTTACTGGAATTTTTACCAAAACTTAGTACTCAGGGATGGAAAATCATTGCCCTTGAGCAAACAGATCAATCCATTGCTTTGCCTTTGTTTATTCCCGATCCAAATATTTCTTATGCGTTTGTTTTAGGCAATGAAGTGGAAGGCGTTAGAGATCAAGTATTGGCGTATTGCCATGGAGCTATTGAAATTCCACAATGGGGAACAAAACATAGTTTAAATGTTGCAGTGGCTGCAGGTATTCTTTTGTATCAGGTGAATGCGGGTATATGGAAAAGTTAAAAAAGTTTTTACCCCTAGGAGTTGCCTGTATTTGCTGGGGGGTAATGATCTATACTTTTGTCCCAGCACTTGGGGCATATGGGGGAGAGGATAGTTTTTGTCATTATTTGTTTGCTCGGTATTCCTGGAAACATCCCAGTTTGTTTTTAGATCATTGGGGAAAACCTTTATTCACTTTATTAGCTTCTCCATTTGCACAAGCAGGTTGGCAAGGAATGGTTTTTTTTAACCTGATTTGTTCGGCTGCCACTTCTTGGATTATTTATCGAATTGCACTTATCCTCAAATTACCTTTACCCTGGTTGGTGTTTCCTATTGTATGCTTTAATCCTCTCTTTTTTGTTTGTGCAGGATCAGGACTTACAGAACCCTTGTTTGCTTTATGTTGGTCTTGTGTGGTATTGGCATTTTTGAACAAGAGATATAATATGGCTGCGGTATTGGCGTCCACCTTGCCCTTTCTTCGTTCCGAAGGAAATTTATTGATTTTGTATTTAATCCCATTTTTTATTTTAGAAAAGAAAGCAAATAAGTTGCCTTGGCTTTCGGTTTTTACTTTAATCTATATGGGGATAGGGTATTTTGCAAAATCAGGAAATTGGGCCTGGATTTGGAATGAGAATCCTTATGTAGGAGCTGCTGATATTTATGGAAAAGGAGGATTTTTTGATCTCTTTAAAAATAATAGGGAAATGTTTGGGGTGCCAGAATCTATTCTTCTGGTGGTGGGGTTGTTGGGTATTGGGAAGATGATATATGTTAACTATAATAACCAAAAAGATAATATTTATTATAATAATCAAGTTTATTTAATTTGGGGATTAACGCTGGGCAGTTTTTTAGTATATATCACTGCACATTCCTGGTTTTGGTATCAAGGATTATATGGATCTTATGGATTGGTAAGGGTATTAGGAGCTGTAATTCCAATGGTAACCCTCGTCGTGTGGGTAGGAATCTCCAGTATTTGGGTGGTGCTAAAACGATATCCAACTATCGCAGCAGGTATAGTTATGATTCCTATAGGATTGGTAGTGTATGATCCATTTTTTCAATATGAATTTCCATTTCCCCTAAGCACAGAACAAACCGGATTAAAGAAAGCAGCCCAACAATACACAATCCCAGATTCTATAACGGTATTCGTTCAGTCCGCTTCCTGGCATGTGTATACTGAAACCGACCCTTATGATACGTTACATGCCAGAACCTTAAAGGATTGGGGACATATCCCAGCAAAATCCGGAGATTGGGTAATTTGGGATCAGCATTTTGGACCTCAGGAATCTCAAATTCCCCTTAAACGCTTAAAACAAGATTCCTCCTTAATCTTCCTCGATAGTATTGGAGAAAAAGAATATTATTTATTGCGCTTTCAAGTAAAATAATGCCCTAAGAAGATGCTATAGTCAATAAATAAATATTTTGGCAAAAAAATAAATATATTAGTATTTCAAAAAATTCTATTATTTTTGTCTTGTTATCAATTCAGGTCTGAATACCCTATATTGCTTGACACTTGATCCTTAATCAATTGACCTAATCCTTAAAAAACCATAGTTCCTGGTAAGAATTTATCCACTCAATGTCCATAGCCCTGCGTGAATTCCTAACCTACTTTTGTTTACTGTTTTCTTCCTAACCCTCAGAAATTATGTCTGAAAAAAATGTTAAAACCGAAAAATTAAAAGCCTTACAACTTACCCTCGACCGCCTAGAAAAAAACTATGGCAAAGGAGTAATCATGAAATTAAGTGATGAGGCGGTAAGTGAAATGGAAGTAATCCCGACAGGATCACTAGGGTTAGATATGGCTTTAGGGGTGGGAGGGATGCCAAGGGGAAGAGTAGTGGAGATTTACGGACCTGAATCTTCCGGTAAAACTACCTTAGCCATGCACGTAATTGCAGAAGCTCAGAAAGCGGGAGGAATTGCTGCCTTTATTGATGCAGAACATGCTTTCGATCGCTTTTATGCCGAAAAACTTGGGATTGATACCGACAATTTGCTCATCTCTCAGCCCGATAATGGGGAACAAGCTTTAGAAGTAACTGAAAACTTAATTCGATCAGGAGCAATTGATATCATTGTGATTGATTCCGTGGCAGCCTTGGTTCCCAAGGCAGAAATTGAGGGAGAAATGGGAGATTCTAAAATGGGATTACAAGCCCGTTTGATGTCTCAAGCTTTACGTAAACTTACCGGAACCATCAATAAAACTAATTGTGTATGTATTTTTATTAACCAGCTACGCGATAAAATTGGGGTAATGTTCGGGAATCCTGAAACCACCACTGGGGGAAATGCACTTAAGTTTTATGCCTCTATTCGATTGGATATTCGTCGTATCGGACAACTGAAAGATGGTACAGATATCACCGGTAATCGGGTCAAAGTTAAAGTAGTTAAGAATAAAGTTGCCCCTCCGTTTAAAACTGTAGAATTTGATATTATGTATGGAGAAGGAATTTCACGTGCAGGTGAAGTACTGGATATCGCAGTAGAGCAAAACCTAGTGCAAAAATCAGGTTCCTGGTTTTCTTATAATGGAGATAAGTTGGGTCAGGGAAGAGATTCCGTTCGCCAATTGTTAAAAGATAATCCAGAATTATTATACGAACTCGAAACTAAAATCAAAGAAATGTTTAATACCGGAAAAGTAACCTTGAATATAGAGGCCGGTGAATAAGAAAACCCTATTGGGTTGCTTTGATAAAAGGGGTTGATTCCTACCGGAATGACCCCTTTTTTTCTACCCCTTGATTTTTTATTCCTGTACAATTTCAATTCATTTTTAGGTGTGAGGTTTTGGGTGGTCCTATTCATTCTTAATAAACCCTATCTTTCCATAATTAGTATACAATTATATTATAGTAGGTGATTATTACTTAATGAATAGATTTATTATTCTTCCATACTGTAGATCAGCTTTTACCGCTAGAGGAAATTCAAGATATGTAAACTTGATCATTCTAGATTCTGAAAATAATTCATCGAATAAACATCTAACATCAACTATTATTGAATCTGGTGAAATCGAAATTCAATATTCCAGATTAAGGTTGTTCTTGATACAATGAAAAAAACACTTTTACGTATGTTATCCATACCCACAGGGTGGATAAGGTTTAAAATACAGGCAAGGGAATGAGTATTTTTGTAGTATGAAAATCGGTATTTTTATGGGAGGGGCATCCCGCGAAAGAGAAATATCTTTTGCCGGTGGAAGAACTGTTTATGATACCCTTGATAAGTCCTTGTTTCAACCTATCCCTATTTTTGTGGATTCGTTTGGGCATTTTATTCATTTAGATTGGGAGTGGTTATACAAAGGCACGATTCGCGATTTTTATCCCCCACCAAACTTAATCCCTGAATCCGAAGCACAATTCCCCATTTATATTGAACAATTAGGAAATAAAGATTCTTCGGAGGTTCGCAAAGCGGCGAGTAAAATAGGAAAGATTATCTCCTTAGAAGACTTACCTCATTTGATAGATTTTGCCTTCCTTACCCTACACGGTGCATTTGGAGAAGATGGTACCTTGCAAGGACTTCTGGAATGGTTAGGGATACCTTATTCCGGAAGCGGAATCATGGGTTCGGCAATGGGGATTGATAAACTTTATCAAAAAAACACCTTGGCTTCGCATGGATTTCCAAGTCCGGTTTATGTTGCAGTCCATAGGGATGAACTCCGAGATAAACCTAATGTTATTCAAACTTATATTGAACAGCACATAGGGTACCCTTGTGTAGTGAAAGCCCCCCAACAAGGCTCGAGCATTGGATTAAGTTTCGTTCGATCTTCTCAGGAACTATTGCCAGCCATAGCGCAGGCATTTATGCGTTACACTTTCCTGGCCTCAGAATGGAATTCCTTTTCAGAAGAAGAAAAGAATCAAAAGATTCGAAAAATGTTGGATGTTCGGGAATATCCCGGCTTGCCCGCTCGTGTTGTAGGTACCCAAAACCACAGGATACATCGCCCTTCCGAATTATTGGATTACCTCGACGAAATTTTGCAGCACCAAGAAAGTATTACGCTGGAAGCCCAAGATTCAGGCACCTGGGTATTGGTAGAAAAAGAAATTAAAGGCCAAGAATTTTCAGTAATTGTTTTACAATCCGAAAAAGGTTTTCCAATTGCTTTGCCTCCCACTGGAATTGTAAAAAGCCAGGAGGTGTATGATTATCGGAGTAAATACTTACCTGGAATGGCAAGAAAGGTAACGCCTATTGATTTACCCGAAGCTGACATTAGAAGAATACAGCGAGAAGCTGAGCGCTTAATGCAGGAACTTGGATTTTCTGTTTATGCCCGGATTGATGGCTTTTTTACCTCAGAGGGAACCATACTGCTAAATGATCCCAACACTACTTCGGGTATGTTGCCCAGTTCTTTTTTCTTTCACCAAGCAGCCGAATTAGGATTAGACCCCACGGGTTTTCTTACCTTAATTATAGATGCCTCCTTACGGGCACGAATTAGAGAGAGCCGAATCTCAATCCCAGCTGAAAAAAAATTACTTCAACTGGAGCATGATTTAATAAATAAAGCTAGTAAAACCCAACATAGATTACCCGTAGCCGTTATCTTGGGCGGGTATTCCAGTGAAAGACATATCTCAGTAGAAAGTGGTCGAAATATTTATGAAAAATTAAGCTCCTCAAAACAATATCAACCCATCCCAGTATTTTGTATGAGTATTCAGGCATTGCCTGCTGAAGCTCGTGAAGCCTATGAGCTATTGCCGGGATGCGGTTATTCCTTATGGCAATTACCGATAAGTTTTTTATTAAAGGATAATGCAGATGATATTGCAGAAAAAATTAGTAATCATCTAACCCATCCTTCTACGCATCCGGTGGTGGAGGAAATTCGAGAACGAAATGCACATTGGTTTCAGCGCTTTGTTGCTAATCCATCCGTTCCTCATCCTGTTCCTCTATCTACGAAAACGTTATCTGAAAAAATTGGATTTGCATTCATTGCTTTGCATGGAAGGCCAGGAGAAGATGGGCAATTGCAAACTATCTTCGAAAGTCTACAAATACCCTATAATGGCTCTGGTCCCGCTTCTTCCCGCATTACCATTGATAAACATGCTACCCTTGAAAAACTTAAGTCTTATGGTTTCTCTGGTGCTAAACAATTCCTGATGCATCAAGATCAATGGAAACAAAATCCTGAACAATGCTTAGATAAAATCTATCAGTCTATAGGTTTTCCCTTGATTGCCAAACCCGCAGATGATGGATGTAGTTCTGCCGTTAAAAAAATAAATAATCCCGAGCAGTTGGAATCTTATGTATCTATCCTTTTTAGATCATCTCCCAATATTACCTTGGAAGAAAGAAAGAAGATGGGATTATTACCAGGGGAAGAGTTTCCGAATAAATCTGCAGTATTACTCGAATCCTTGCAAACGATGGATCCGGAAGGGGATGAAAAGTTTTTGGAGGTAACAGTTGGATTAGTGACCCATTGGAAAGATAATAAACTTGTTTACGAAGTTTTTGAACCCAGTGAAACTTTAGCAGGAGAAGGGATATTATCTTTAGAAGAGAAATTTCTGGCAGGTGAAGGTCAAAATATTACTCCGGCAAGATTTGACGTTCCTGGACAAAAAGGAAAGGAGATTAGTCGCCAAGTGCGAAAGATTATTAAACAAGCGGCAATTCGATTGGGAATAGAGGGATATGCTAGAATTGATGCCTTTGTTAGAATCCGTAAATCAGGAGAAATTCAAGTGGAATTTATTGAAGTAAATTCTTTGCCGGGTATGACTCCCGCTACTTGTATTTTTCACCAATGTGCTTTGAATGGGTATAGGCCGTTTGATTTTATAGATGAAATTATTCAGCAAGGGTTGAAACGAGGGGAAATAAAAAATAACGTATCCTCCGAATTAACTTATCCAGCCTAGGAATTTTGTAATTTAGAACATTATGTGGTCCTATTTATTAAGCCGGGAGTTCCGATTTACCTTAGGGATTATGGGAGGAATTACCTTGCTGTTTTTACTCCTATTCTTTTATTTATTCCTTCCCTTTTATACCCGTCAAGGACAATCGGTAGTAGTGCCTGAAATATCGGGCTTGTCGTTTGAAGAAGCCCGAGCCCAATTAGAAGCAGTAGGCTTAGGTTATTCCCTAGATACCTTGTATGAATATCGTCCTGAATTTCCCCCGTTGGCAGTAACCCAACAGGATCCTTTGCCCAATACCCAAGTGAAGCCTGGGCGTAAAATTTATCTTTATCTAAACAAAGAAACGCCTCATCAAATAGCCTTTCCAGATATCATCAACAAATCTTTGTTTGAAGCTAGAGCTGAATTAGAAAAACGAGGATTAAAAGTGGGAAGAATTAATTACGTTGCTGGGGAATATCCTAATCTGGTTGAAAAAGCAACCTTTAGAAGAAAATCTTTAAAACCCGGACAATTATTAGAAAAATATTCCTCCATCGATTTAGTGGTAAGTGAAGGGCCGGGAGAAAAAGTAGTGGCAATAGATATTGTTGGAATGCAAATTGCCGAAGCGGTTTCTTTATTGCAGGAACAAGGCTTTCAGGTAGGTCAGATAAAATATGACCCAACTGCCGACGAGTCGGAAAACTCGGTAATACGACAATTCCCCGCATACCACGAAGGGGATTCCCTCGGTCGAGGAACCGTCTTTACCCTCTTCGTAGCAGGCGAAGAACCCATAGAAGCAAACGAAGCACCCGAATGATAAATATTAATAATATATCTTTTTATATAATATTACAGATTACTATTTTAAGTTTTTTGGGGGTTTTGTTTAATGGGGCTGGGGTGGATTGTATGGGCAGTTTCGACAGTCCCCATTGCAGCAGTATCCCCTGGCCAATAGGAACTCCCTGGACAGGGGAGGGTAGGGGTTGGAGCCTGAGTGGTGAAGTTTGACATCGTTGTCAACATGTTCGCCCGCGGGAGGACGTTCGCATAGTTCCATCCATTCTGGGGAATAGGGATCGGTTAATTCATCGATGATATCCTGACGGTGGTCTTTGTGTGGTCCTGATCCGGCTCCGGCCCTGAGGGAATGTGCTCTGGCGTATGGGTTACGGTTTTTCGACATGGGCGTGGTCTCCAAATAAGAATTATAAATTCGTTTAGCGATTATTTTAAAATTTTTGTTTATTTGTGCG
>RFSG01000058.1 GCA_009924095.1 Sphingobacteriia bacterium | reverse complement strand
AGCTCGTCCTCTATGCTTACAGCTGAGCACTCTTTCACTTTGGAGTTCTGCAAAACTACAGCTTCTATCTCTGCCGACCCGATGCGATGACCTCGAATATTGATAACGTCATCAACTCTACCTTGTATATATATATTGTCATTTTTTTTTACCGCAAAATCAAATAGTCTAAAACTTCCTTCTTTATTCCAATATTTGTTCCACTCCTTCTTACCATTTAAAATTTTTTTCATACATCCTGGCCATGGGGTCTCAATTAAAATTTCTTTTTGTTTATCGAATAGTTTATTTAATTTGAGATAATTATTTATAGGTTTTCCAACGCTCCCGTGCGGTGAATCTTTTTTGGTTTCGTGGTATTTTGGTGAACATATAATTCCTCCAGTTTCAGTTTGAAAGTAAGTATTTATAATTTGTAATTTTTTTTTTGTAAAAAAATTGCTATACCAATTTGCTATATGTTTAGAAAGAGGTTCGCCCATTGATCCAAGTAGTATCACTGATTTTGTTTTTAATTTTTTTGTTTTATACATTGACTTTATAATTCTTATAAGTGTAACCGGTAAATAAATAATATTTACTTTGCATTTTATAATAACATTTTTGAGGTGATCTAAGTTAGCCAACAGCATTGGCTTTTCAATTATTGTTGTGCTTGCGCCTATCGATAGAGGGCCATAAAGTGAATAGGTGTGACCATTAATCCAGCCAGCATCTGAGGCAGTCAAAATATTTTTTTTTTTATTTAAACCAAATTGTCTTTCGCATGTATATTTTGCATATAATAAATATCGTTCTGTGGGAAGATAAACCAAGTTAGGATTTATATTTTCAACTTGATTGTAGGCTTCTTCTGCCTCTTTAAGTGAATTTGTTTTAATAGAAGAACGGGCTAACCCGAGCCATCCGGGTGCGAATGCAGGGTCAATGGCTAATCCTTTACGGTAAGCTTCTGCTGCCTGGGGAAATACTTGTAATGCATATTTCGCATCTCCTAATTTAAACCAGGCTTTTGCATTTTCTGGTTGCGCATCCGTAACGGCTTCTAGATCTTGGGCTATGGTAGTAAAATCATTTTTACCATTTAATAATTCCGCACGAATTAATCGTAATTCAGGATCTTTGGGTTGTAATTTAATTGCTTGATCAATGGCTGGAATTGCTAATTCTGTTTGTTTTAAATTGTATAAAGCAAGTGCTTTCTTTTTAATTAAATATGCATCTTGAGGATAAAAGGATATTAAATTTTGCCAATCTAATAAAGCTTTTTCAGTGTCTCCAAATGATTCTGCCAATTCTGCGTGCAAACGTAAAGTAGAGGTATCTATGGCTTGAATTGTTAATTGTTTATTTAACCATTTATAAGATTCTTTAGGGTTGGCTACATTTAAATTTGCCAATGCTAACCAGCGATATAAATCTGGGTAAGTGCTATCTGCTTCTACAATAGAGGTAAAGTATGAAATGGCATCCTCCCATTTTTCTTGTTTACAAGCAATACGACCTAATAAATAACGGGGTGTTGTTAAGGCTGGTGAGGCGTTTGCTATTTTATTTAAAGGACTTTTAGCACCTATAGAATCTCCTAATTGAATACGCAAAGGATATTGTAATTGAGATATTTCAACTTTTTGAGGCTGTAGTTCTTCTGCTTTATCGAGCCAAAGAATTGCTTTTGTTAATTTTTCATTATCCTGTGCAACTTTAGCAGCTTCCATAAATACTTCATATTCCTCGGGAAAAGCTGTAAGGAATTCTTCAAAGGCATTTAAAGCCTCGTTAGGTTTTATTACCATGACATAAGCACGCGCCAATGGCAGCCAAGTATGGGTTTGATCTGGGTTTTTCTTAATTATTTTTTCAAGGTCTAAAATGGTCTGTTTAAAGTCATCTTTATCTTTGGATAAATTAGCTCTTAGTAATAATAAATCAGGCTGGTCAGGATTTAATTCTAATGCTCTGTTTAAAGCGGGAAGGGTTTCTGCAGGGTTTCCGGCTTTCACCAGTCCAAGTGCAATTTGTCTGGGTATCTCAGGGTCTTGCGGGTAATATTTTTCAAGTTGCTGATAACTCTGAACCGAGAATAAATAATCAGCGGTTTCAGAAGATAAATTGGCAACGATCCTGAGGGTTGCAGTATCCTTTGGGAATAATTTTAGATGTTCTTGAAATGCTTTAAGCGCATTTTTGTTTTGGTTAAGTTCAAGTCTGACGTTACCTAAGGCACTATATAGCGTGGGAAATTCAGGTTGGTGACCGGTTTCCCCTAAGGCTTGTAATTCTTTTTCCGCGGGAGTGAATTGTTTTAGAGCTAGTCTACAATTAATTTGATCTATTTTAGCTTTAATATTATTAGGTTCATTTTGTATAATAATTTCTAAATCTGAAAGAGCTTGAGCGTATAATTGATTTGTTAAATACAGAGATATTCGTTTTTTTCTGGCTTCAAGTAATTCGGGGTATACATTAATTAAAGTTGAATAGGCTTCAATCGCATTTTCAGTATTTCCTGTTTTTTCGAGAAGAGATGCTTTTAAAAGGAGGGCTTCTTTATGATTGGGGTCGTTTAGAATAAACTCATTTAATTGATAAAGTGCTGCTGTATTTTGATTTGTATTTAAATATAATTGAGCTAATTCAAATTTAATATTTACTTGATCAGGCTTAATTTTTAAAAGAGATTCCAAATCCTGAATCCATTGGGTGGTATCTTTTTTAGTTTTATTTAATTCTGATCGGATTTGAAGTAATTCAGCATTTTCCGGGGATAAGGTCAATGCTGCATTGGTAGCATTGAGTGCGTCCTGGATATTTTCGGTTTTAGCTAAGGTAGTAGCTTTGCCAAATTGGTAAATAAAATTATCAGGGAATAGTTTTGTTAATTGGGTATAATCTTGTGAGGCGAGAAAGTAGTTCTTTAGTCTTTCTGCAGATTGTGCTCTGTTATGGAGGCTTAGGGAGTCTTGGGGAAAGGGCTTTAAATAGCTGGAATAATTATGGATGGCTTTTTGCCAGGATTGTTGTTGAAAATATAATGAGCCTAAATTTTGAAATACAACTGGATTGACGGGAGGATTATTTACCAATTCTTCAAAAATCGGAATGGCATCGTTAGATTTTCCGCCATTTACCAAAGACTTTGCATATAACAATTTTGTTTCTTTATCTTCAGGATAGTTATTGGTTAAAATTTTTAAATCTTGTTCTGCTAATGCAAGTTTATTTTCTTGAATTAGTAGATTTGCTCTAGCCTGAATATATTTTTTCTCATTGGGTTTTAGAATAATTGCCTGATTAAAATTTGCCAGTGCATTTTCGGTATCTTTTAAGCCTAAATACCCCAACCCTTTTCCATAAAATGCGGCGTCATTCTCCGGGTTTTGTAAAATTAGTGTTACATAATCTTGAATGGCTAATGTAAATTCATTTTGAGATAAAAATAATTCTGCCCGTAGTTGAATCATTTCTATATCCGTAGTTTCAGTAGATAAATATTGATTTAAATCTTCAATGGCAGGAGCAGTTTTATTTTGTTGAATTCGGCTGATGGCTCTATTTTTCCAGAGGCTTGGCGGAGGGGTTGGAAGGGTTGAACGTTTTGTAAAACAATATTCGGCTTCAGAAGCCTTACCTGATTTTAAACGGGATAATCCCTGATAATACCAGGCATCCTCTAAATTTTCATTTAAATTTAGGGCTTTAAAAAAGGCAGAATCTGCTAATGAATACTTTTCTAAAAAATAGGCTGAAAGTCCATATTTCATCCATATTTCAGATTTGTTTGGGTATGACGAAGTTAATTTTTCTAATTCATCCAGAGCTGCTATATATAGTTTCTGCGAAAATAGAATATTCGCTTTTCGTATGCTGGCATCAATTAAAGCTGGGTCTAATTTCAACGCAGTATTAAAGTCTTCTATAGCTTCCGGATTTTTTCCTAGTCCAGAATTTGCCAGTCCCTTATAATACCAGGCTTGAGATAATTCCGGGTTATTATTGAGTACTTCACTTAAATTATTGATTGATTCTGAATAATTGCCCAATAAAAATTGGGTTTTTCCTAAATAAAATTTGCCATTAAAGTTTTGAGGATTTTTATTACAAAATGAGATAAATTCAGGTAGGGCAGAATTTAATTTTCCGGTTTCAAAATAACAGATTGCGATATTTAAGATTTCTGATGGCGCGAGAATATTTTTTGTGCGGTATTTCTCCCAATCTATTAATGCTTCTTCCCAATTTTTAAGGTTTTGATTGCATACTGCGCGAAGTCTGAAACATTCGAAACGGGTTGAATCGGCATTAACAACATACGTTAAATCGGCAAGCGCTTCCTGAGGTTTATTTTCCTGAAGATAAGAGTTTGCTCTGGCTATTCTTGCTTCTAATTGATTGGGATCTTGAGATATAATTTGGGTTAATTCTGCAATTGCTGCTGAAAAATTCTTTTGCGATGTTTTAATTAATGCAGTTTGAATTCTAATCGGTAGGTTATCTGGTTTAGCCTTTAGAATGATTTCAAAATCTGCCAAAGCAGTTATTGTGTCCTTAATGATTAGCGCATAATATCCGTGTTTTTCTCTTGCTTGTAGGTCTTGGGGATTGGCTTCTAATATTTTACGAATTAAAGGATCTGCATTTGAAAAATTTCCAGATTCCCATTCCATGTCGGTCCATGTTTTCCAGAGTTCTATTTGACCGGGAAGGATATTATCGGCTGTTTCAAATGATTTTCTAGCTTCAATGAATAGTCCTTTCTTTTTATATACTTGTGCTAAATAAAAATGAGATTGGTATTCATTCGGTTTTAATTGAATTGATTTTAATAAATCCGATTTACTGTTTTCGAATTCTTGTAATTCATACCTGGCGATACCTCTACCTAACCAAGCTTCCAGTAGGGTAGAATCGAGGGTAAGGGTTCTGGAAAAGTCAATTTCTGCATTTTTATAATTTTGGTTTCTCAGCAACATTTGGGCTCTATTTAAAAAAGCCTCTGGCAAATTGGGTGTGGATTCGATTACAGCATCTAAATCTTGTAATGCACCATCCCGATTTCCTAATTTTTCTTGAATTAATGCACGATAAATATAGGCAGGTTTATTTTCAGGTTGAAGTTGTAATAACCGATTAACATCATTAATTGCCTTAGCGAAATTTCCTTGTTGTTCTTCAGCTTTAGCTTTGATTAAATAAGCCTCAGCATATTCAGGATTTTTTTTGATAACCGATTCAATCGTTTTAATAGCGGCGTTTATATCCTTTTGATACAGCTCTATTTCTGCTAAACGAAGGCAAGAAAATGAATTATTGGTTTGGTTTTCACAAAGCGATTTAAATGCATTTAATGCTGCAGCGGTTTCTTTAGAAAGCCACAATAATTCTGCATTAAATTCAAGTGCCGGAAGGGATTGTGGATTAATTTTTAAAGCTTTTTCAATTTCTTCTTTAGCCCCTAAATAGTCTGTTACACCCGCTTTAGCTTTTGCCATTCCAATATATATTTGAGGGTCATTAGGGATTAATTTAAATAGTTGATAATAATCAATAATTGCCCCTGGATTATCGCCAGATTCTAGTTTGATTTTGCTTCTATTTAATAAGGCTTCTGAATTTGTGGGGTCAAATGACAATGCATTATTAAATTCAATGAGTGCCTCATTTTTATAACCTTGACTCAATAATATTATTCCTTTTCTACAATAGGCTTCTGGATTGTTTTTTTTAACAGAAAGAAATTCATTTATGTCTTGTAAGGCTTCTGTAAACATGGAGAGTTCTTCATAAGCTTTTGCTCTTAGTAATAAAGCAGTATAATTGTCTTCGTTTAAATTTAGGGAGGCGGAAAAATCATTAATTGCAGAGCGATAATTTTTCTTACGCATAAAAAGAATACCTCTTAAATACAGCGCTTCACTATTTTCTCCTTCGAGTGCGATTGCTTTATTTAAATCCTCTTCAGCGCCTTCAAAATTTTCTAATTGAAGTCTTAAGGATCCCCGGCTGAAATATAATTGTGGATTCTTATTTATTTTCTTAATGGCATCAGAATAGGCTGCTTCCGCAACTGCTGGATTATTGAGTTCTAAATTTGCATTTGCTAACAGGATGTATGCATATGCCAACGTACTTTCCAGAGAGATGGTTTTTTTAAAATCCAGAATAGCTCCGGAAGGATCTCCTAATTGAGAGCGAACAATTCCTCTGTTTAAATAGGCAATTGCATTATTCGGGGCGATTTCAATTAATTTGTCAAAGTCATCTACTGCTTCCACGAAGGATTTTAATTTTGACTTACTTAAAGCACGTTGCAATAAAGCGCTTGTGTTTTTAGGTTCTTGTTGTAAGACCTTGTCAAAATCAGTGATTGCTTCCGGAAAATTACCCTGATTATAATTTGCCATACCCTGATTCATCAGGTTATTAATATCCTGTGCCGAAAGCGTTAGGGGAAGTAACCCTAACCAAAAAATACAAATCGGCAGAATTCGGTTAACCGTAAAATTGCTGAAACTGCTTAACATGCCCAGAACGACCAGTTTTCTGGTACATGGGCAAAGATACGGAAATATGTTCCAAACCTAAGGCAGGAGGGTGTTTTTTGGTATCTTATCTTATTAAACTGATATTTCCACTAAACGATCTTTGCCCAATGGTTAATGAATAAAAATATACGCCTTCATTAACCACTTGACCATTTAGGTCTTTCCCGTCCCATCCTTCATTAGCATTTCTGGACTCAAATTGTTTAACGCCCCAACGATCGGTAATGATCCAATTGAAATTTTGGTCGCCTGTATAACCTGAAAACAACAAATCATTAACGCCATCTCCATTGGGTGTAAAGACGTTAGGAATTGAGATTTCGGGTAAACTTAAGATATAAGGACCCAATTGATAGGTGTTAACACATCCAGCCGAACTCTCAGCACGTAGCATTACAAAATAGGTTCCCGGTAAATTATATTGATGTTTGATTACTGCTCCGGTTCCTAAAGTTCCATCCCCTAAATCCCAAAACCAATTTTGTATATTATCTCCTGTAGAGGTAAATCTGATTTCAGCATTTTGGGGGAGCACATCTAAAAATGGAGCTGGGGGATCAGATAAAGCGGAGATTTTTAATTCTGGTAAAACAACGATTGAGGTTGGATAAAGTAAAGAATCTAGGCAGGCGCCCGAGCTTCTTCCCCAGAGTCGAATCTGGTATTCTCCAGGCAAAGTATATTCATGGATAGGGTTTTTCTCATTAGAAAATGGAGATTGATCTCCAAAGTCCCAAGTATAACTTGCAACACCACTGGATAAGTCATTAATCTTTAAACTAAAGGGAACGCAACCTAACAATTGAGTAGGCGTAAAGGCTACATCGGGTACAGGGTTAACAGAAATCCAAACAGAATCTCGGGCTTGGCATTGGCCTTCAGAAGCTAAAATGTAATACCATCCACTTTGGGTTGGAAATACTAAGGTGTTTGGAGATACTGGAGATTGAACTCCTGTAATAGGACTCCATTGAAAACTTGCACTACCCTTACCTGCGTTGGCAGATAAAGAAACGCCTTCACCTTCACAAACCTTATCAGTGTCCTGATTTACAATTAAATCTAAAGAGGGAAAAACAGTAATTAAAATGGAATCTTTTGCAGTACAAAAGGAAACCCCTGTTCCAGAGGAAACTTGTAAATAGTATAACTGACTTTGAACCGGCAGTACTTTGGGGTTAAGGATATTGGTATAGTTCAATCCCATAACAGGAGACCAATCGATGCGCCAAGGTGCTGTTCCTCCGGTAAAACTGCCGGATAATTGAATACTATCTTGATCCAAACAGATGGCGGTATCTTTACCTGCTTCAGGTTGAGGAACCGAATGTACAATCACCAAAACACTTGCTGGTAAACCCGGACAATTGGCATTTAAGCCAGTGAGTTGATATGTCTGGGTGCTTAAAGGGGAAGCCATTGGGGTAAGCAGGGTGCTATCATTTAGCCCAGAACCAGGTTGCCATAACAATTGGTTTGCAACGCCAGATTGCACTTGCCCGGGTAATTGAATACTATCCCCAGCGCAGATATTAAGGGTTGGTCCTGCACTAACCACGGGAACAGGTATAACAGAAACTAAAATTGTATCTGCAATACTTTCACATCCATTAGAGGTAACCGTTAAAAAATACTGAATAGAATGCGGTGGAGATACGCGAGGGTCAAATAAAGAAGAGTCATACATACCAATATTTGGGCTCCAACGAAAAGAATAGGCGGGTCCTGCATTTGTAAACGAAGCACGTAAATAGGCAGAGTCTAATTCGCAAATCGAGGTGTCATTTCCAGCAAAGCCAACAGGTCGAGGTTTCACAGTAACCACGGCAACAGACATAGGGTTTAACGTAGTGGAATCGCTTTGACATCCTGTAACTAACGAGGTAACACGCAAAGTATAAATGGTGTTAACCGGAGGAACAGCATAGGTGTTTAAACAAGTACTACAGTAAAGTCCAGTGGTGGGAAGCCATTGTACGGAATAATTTCCTTGGGCATTAACAATTCTACCATTTAAAAAAACACCTGGAGAATCTTCACAAAAAGATAAATCGTTACCCGCATCTACAATAGGTAGAGGTGCAACGTCAACTGTTAAGGACGACACATTACTTCGACAACCATTATCCCCTATTGCATAAAAAGAATACAATGTAGTGGAATCAGGATTAGCTATAGGAGAAGGGATAAATGCATCGGATAAGGATCCATTATTAGGCGTCCAGATATAGATATACGGGGAAACTCCCCCTGAAACCGTACTACTTAATTGCACGCCACCATTCCCTTCACAATAGAAGGTATCTGAGCCAACGGTTACGATGGGTGAAGGTTCAACGATAGCATTTACTGTATCGGTGATAGATTCAATCGGACAACCAGGACCAAGGCTTCCTGAAACGGTTACTGTATAAGATGTTGTGGTTTGCAGAGAAACCGTTGGATTAGAAATATTAGGGTTGGATAAGCCCGTTGTTGGGCTCCAGCTAATAGTACATCCCTGGCAGTTGGAGTTGACGGACAGGGTAATCGGTTGCCCTCCACAAACGATAGTGTCTCCACCTCCACTAACTTGCATTTGAGCGACCACAATCGTTGCAATAGCGGTATCTGTGAGTGCACAAAATGCGGGGTCGGAGGCAACTAATGTGACGGTATAGGTACCCGCATTAAAAAAAGTATGCGTAGCGTTGGGTAAATACACAAGTGGTGTTCCATCTCCAAAATCCCAAACATATTGCGTAGCTCCTGTGCTATTATTGGTAAAATTCACTACAAATGGGGCGCAACCCTGGGTAGAGGGGGCAATGGTTAGTTGAGCATTTACTGGGTTAAGTTGAAAGTCAAACTTAAATGCGGCGTTATTGCAATTAACTATAGGTACGTTGCTATTATTGGTATTGGACCACGCTCCAGGAGTTGTAGGAAAATCAGAATTTCCTCCACATCCTCCACACACCGATTGATAAACGATGCCGTTTCGATCAAACCTACTGGTTCCTCCATCCACATGTTCGGCACTAATTCCTCCTCCCATGAAGGTGGCATATTGTAAAGTTGCCAGGCTTGGAGTAAATACAATTAAATAAAAATCTTCTCCATCGGTGATAGGCTGAAAGGCATTGGCAGTGACGGGTAACCCAACGGTAGAGCTATTGGCAAGAAACCCACCCCATCCGCTAAAGTAAACATAGCCACACCGATCCACTAGAAAAGCACTTGGGGATAGGTCTGGATTACCGGTACCTCTACCAAACACAGTGGATAGTTGGAGTGTGGTTAGATTAGGATCAAGACGACTAATAAACTGCCCTGAATTTGGATTTGAATAAACAGCACCTAAAACCGGATAAGTGCCTCCAGAGGTTTGACCACTAACATATACTTCACCTGAGGCACTTAATTGTACGAAGTAACATTGGTCATATCCTGCGGTTCCAACAAAAGTGGAATTTAATATTGCTGAACCTGTAGGGTTTAGTAATACAGCAAAACCATCGGCCTGTCCTCCAAGATAAGTTGGGTTTAAAGCAGTTGGTAAAATAGGGAAATCATTACTGGTTGTGCCCCCCGCAACATAAACAGTTCCTGCAGCAGTAAGGCCTAGCGAATAGGCTGCATCTTCCCCGGATCCTCCTAAAAATGTACTGTAAATTAGCGTGGTTGCAGTTGGGTTTAGTTTAAATACACATCCTTCCTGGGTACCTCCAGGGGTAAAGGCAGTTTGAAAGGAGCCGGGAGTACTCGGAAAATTAACCGATCGAGTACAACTTGCCACATAGATATTATTGGTAGCATCTGCATTTACATCTCCCCTAAATTCATCTGCATATTGAAAATGTAAAGGATAGCCAGGGTTTAAACTAAACAAGATTGGGGCATTGATACCATCATCTCCTGCGCCTCCGATAAATGTAGATCCAATTAAAGCTGTGCCTGCTTGATTAAAAACGGTTACATAAATATCAAACCCTCCATTATGGGTAACATCATAAGCACCCGGAGTTACTGGAAAATCAGTTGCCTCAGTAGTTCCCATTACGACGAGTTGGTCATTGGCATTTACAAACATAGAGTGAGGCTGGTCTCCTCCAAATCCGCCTAAATAGGTAGCATAAATTAAAGCAGTTCCTGTAGGATTGTATTTTAGGATAGCTGCATCATAGGCAGTAGCGTTAACACCTCCCCCAAAAGTTAATTGAAACGACCCAAGTGTTGCAGGAAATCCGAGTGCATATACATTTCCTCCGGAGTATAAATTTCCTGCGGCATCATAGGTAGCAGTGAATCCAAAGTTATCGGCAAATGATCCTGAATAGGTGGAGAAGATTAAAACTGGATCAATGATAATGGGTAAATCGGACCGATATCCGTTAGGAAATTCAAACTGTATTTCATCCCCATTCAAAATATATCTGCAAGGCAAGGGGATTTTTGTATTTCCATCCGTTTGCCAGGCAATTGGGGCTTGTTCGGATACGGTATTAACAGAGGTAGTGATTTTTAGATGCCCCTCAGGAGTGAGGGATAATTTTTCTTGACCCGAATATTTTAGACGAATTAGATTTGGGTTTGCACCGGCATTAAGCGTAAAATCATATTTAAGTGAATTAGGTTTAGAATAAATTTTTAGGTTTATACCGGGCCATAATTCTTGCCATGAAACTTCGTGAAAAGATTTAACCCCACCAGCCCAATGTTTAGGATTATTACCGATGAAATAATTTCGATAAGCGGCTTCGGGGTGTTCTGGAATTAAGATTGGATTAGGGTTGGCGTTCACAAAATCAACAGCAAAAGCATGACATGCCAAATCAGGAGAAACGCTATCCATTCCTGGGGTACGGGGAGGATGCTGATAATAATATTGAAAAATTTTTTGTTTTTGAAAAGGATCTACAAAAATGTAGGTTAATCCTTGATTTCGTAAAAAGAGTGCGCCCCCTGGAATCTCGGTTTTATATTTTACTTTATCTTCCCACTGCCCTTCATTTCGTGTAAACACAGGTTCAGTAGAATGGTGTTCATCGTCATGTGAATGAAGTTTTTTATTAAGGGTTGAAGCTTGGATTTGAATCCCAAACAAGCTCCCTAAACATACTACCCCTAAGTGTCGAACCGCAGGTTTTAGGTAGTTAATTAGGGGTATCATTTGTTGAAGTTTAATTTAGTTAACAAATTAGGAAGATTTAAAGGTTTTTATCTAACTATTTCAAGTTAAACGGATGATTTATGAATCCGAATGGCTTATCTTCGTTGATATGATAGTGTATAGTGTAACAGTTTCAGTTGAGCTTGCAGAAGTTGACAGATGGTTAGATTGGATGCAAGCGATTCATATTCCGGCAGTAATACAAACCGGATTTTTTACTTCTCATAGAATTTGTGTTTTATTAGAGCCTATTACTGAAACCGAAAGCAAGACCTATAACATTCAGTATACTGCTGAAAACAAGGAGAATTATTTAGCTTATTTAGCGGGACCGGCGCCAAGGTTACAAAAAGAACATCTAGATCATTTTCCAAAAGGGGTATATGTTTTCAGAACCTTGTTAGAAACAATTTAGACTACTTTAATTTTATTTTAGGGGTAGTTGAGGTAAAGTTTTGACTTCCTAAAGTTTTTTAGGCATGCCTAAATTTTTGAAAGAGGAAAATGGTTTTAGGTAGGAAATAGAAAGGAGAACCAATCAAAATGTGGAAAAGTTGTTAATTTCTTGACTTGAAAAAGTTTAAGTACTACTTTCATACCCGAATTACCTGAAATATAAACTTAAGGGATATCCGAAATGGAATTTTTGGAAGCGGTACTTACCGGAATGAAGGAGCAGGAAATCCGGGAGTTTAGATATTTTCTAAATCGGCATCCTCAAAATACTAGCTCTACTTCAGTAACCTCTCGGCGGGATCTTTATTTATTAGAATTAATTCGTACCCCTAAAAAAGGAGGGGAGGAGATTTCGGATACAGCGCGATTAATTTATCAGGGGGAAAAAGATAGAAACGCTTATCATCAACTACGCAATCGTTTAAAAAAGAGTTTAGAAGAATTTTTATTTTTTGAAGGCAGTCGTAGATCTGAGGATTATGAAATTCGAAAATTAATCGAGATATCCAGATATTTTTTTGCGCGTAAATGGTATGACCTAGGACAATCTATTTTAGAAAAAGCAGAAAATATGGCGTTACAATCCAAGTCCTATACTGAACTTGGAAATATCTATAATTTATTAATCTTAAATGCTACCAATATTCCTACCTTATCTTTAAATGATTTATTAGAGAAACGTAGGAAAAATAATTTAGCGGTAGAGAGAAGCTTTCACATTCATTATTTATTAGGTCAGCTGCGTCAGTTATTGGCATCTTCGGATACCTTTCAAACCCATATAGATGTTGATTATGCTATCAATAGATTATTATTACAAAATGGAATTACGGATGATAGTCCGGAGCATGCTCCCCTTTGGATTCAGGTAATCACTATGGTTGGTGAGACTTTATTACAACAAGGGAAATCAAGTTTATTAGAACAATATTTAGTATTAAAATATCCGGAATTAGAAGAAAAAGGGGTGCTATCTTCGGCTGGAGCTGAAACGCGTTTTCGGGTATTATGGGCAATTGTAGCATTGGTTTATCAAAACAGGAATTTTTCCCGAATAGAAAAATTTCTATTTGATTTAAAATATGAGGCAGGAAAAAGAAAAGAAACCCGGCCTGAATGGATGGAATTGGTGGCAATGGTAGAAATTGGGGTTAGTTTAGAAACGGGACAATTAGCTAGAGCCAAACAAATATTTAATGAAATTGCAGATCGGATTAATCCTTTAAGAAAACATTGGGTGTTATGTCGTTTGGCGGCTGCAAATCCAACGGATTATAATTTATTCCAATGTTTACAAGAGTTTGATCAAAAAATAGATTCTGGAACTATCATTAATTCGGTTGAAGCGTTTGCCTTTCAACTGGATGTGTTGCGATGCCGAATTATTGCTGAACCCAATATTCCTTATCTTCAATTATTAGAAGAGATAAAAACCTCCCACAAAATATTTTTGCAGCACCCGGAATCAGAAGAAGCCAATAGATTTTTAGAATGGGTTTGTAAATCTTCATCGGCTACAACTACCTGTCCAACGCTTAAACGACTACCAGAGCCAGGAGATCTTCGATTTCTTCCACAAGCTTATCATTGGACACCTTTTATCCGTTGAGTCTTCCGTTGGTGTAAGTATTATTATTTTTTGACAGGTAAATCTATAGTATCCTTAAATTTACTGTGAAATTATTTTGGATTCTGCTCTTACCCTTGACACACCTCTATTCATCTCTTTTCTTCTTTAAAATGAAAATCTGTAAAACAAAGAAGTGCTTTTAATCCTCAATAGAATTAAAATATGAAAACAGTTTTTTATTTTTTTCTATTGTTCAATGGAAGTTTAGGCTTCAATTATCTATCGGCTCAAACCCGAATGACTTTGGATCAAGCAATTAAAATTGCTTTAGAGAACAATCTCAGCATCCAACAATCTGAGTTAAATGAAAAAACTGCTGAAAGTAACTATTTACAATCTAAAGCAGCTTATCTACCCAGTATTAATGGAAATTGGAGTGGAACTCGAAATTTTGGGACCACCTTTGATAATGTAACTTTCCAAAGAGTCCAAAGAACAACTGACAACTCGTTTACAGGAATTCAAGGTTCTATCACCTTATTTAATGGAATGACGAATCATCATACACTACATCAAAATGAATATACTGTTGCAGCAGCCCAAGCAACTACACGTAAAACAGAAAATGATGTAATCACCAATGTTGCACTTACTTATTTGCAATTATTATTTGATTCTGAAAATATTCGGATTAGTCAGGATAAAATTAAAATTATACAAGAACAATTAGATAAAAGAGAAAAGGAATTTAATGTTGGAAAAATTACGAAAACCGAAATCTTAAATCTTAAATCTCAAATTGCTTCAGAAAAATTAAATTTAATTAATCAACAAAATCAATTAGAAAAAGATAAATTAAAATTAGCGCAAGAATTATTATTAGATCCTGAAATTAATTATCAATATGATTTTCCAGATACCTCAGGAAAACAAATTCAAATCCCTGTGGAAACATTGAGTGATATTTTAAAGGAGGGATTATCCCGAATGCCGGAAATACAAGAAGTAGATTTAAAAGAAAAAGCATCTTTTTATGGATTACGAAAAGCACGCGCAGGACATTATCCGACAATTAGTTTAAACGGAAATTTTGGATCATCTTATTCCTCTAATGGAATATTTAATCCAACTACATTTAAAGTAGAAGATACACCTTATATAGAGCAACTGCGTCAAAATAAAAATCAATCCATTTCTATTCAAGTATCCGTTCCCATATTTAATCGGTTAACGGTTAGGAACCAAGTTAGGAGCGCTAATTTGTCGCACCAACAATCTGTATTTCAGCAAAAAGTTGCCAGAAATACATTAACCCAAAAAATTCAACAAGCATATTTAGATGTAGTATCGGCCGTCAATAAATATTTAGCCGTTCAAGAACAGCTGATTTCATTAAAAGAAAATTTTAAAATGGCACAAATTCGATATGATGCTGGAGCATTAGATTTTTTCTCTTTTCACGAAGCGTTGAATAATCAAACGAAAGCATCTTCTGAACTTTTACAGGCTAAATATGATTTCCTTTTTAAGCGTAAAATTTTAGACCTATATCTTGGAAAAACACTTAGTTTTTAATTATGGCACAACCTCCTAAAAAGTCTAAATGGATTCAACGTTCCGTCCTAATCTTAGGGATAATATTAGGTTTGGTATTAATTGCCCGTTGGCAAGGATGGATTGGGGGTAAAAATGAAGTATCCGTAGAGGTTGAAAAAGTAATGCCTCGTACGCTAATTTCCAGTGTTACCGAATCAGGATCGATCCAGCCTGATATTGAAGTACCAGTTTCTCCGGATGTTTCAGGCGAGGTAGTTGAATTGTATGTTAAAGAGGGAGATTCTGTAACCTCAGGGCAATTATTACTTGCTATACGTCCAGATTCCTATCAGGCTGCACTTGAACAATCGGAAGCTTCGTTAAATACAGCTCAAGCAGATTATGCTCAAGCCAAAGCAAATCTTGAACAAGCTCACTCCAATATTTTACAAGACAGTGTTAATTATGAGAGAAATCTAAAATTATTTAAAGACAAGGTTATTTCATTAATGGAATTAGAAGCTTCTGAATTAAAATTTAAAATTTCTAAATCCCAATTTTTAGCAGGAAATCAAACGGTAAATGCAGCATTTTATAGAGTGAAAAGTGCAGAGGCTTCTTTGCGTCAATCAAAAGATAATCTTCGCAAAACCAATATTTATGCATCCATGTCAGGGATAATTACCATGTTAAAAGTTGAAGTTGGGCAACGGGTTGTAGGAACTGCGCAAATGGCAGGAACAGAAATTATGAAAATTGCAGATTTATCAAAGATGGAAGTTGCTGTGGAGATAAATGAAAATGATATAGTAAATGTGCACATTGGAGATTCTGCAACGGTTGAAGTAGATGCATTTCCCGATCATAAGTTTTATGGATATGTGAGCGAAATCGCTTATTCTGCAACTGTACAATCTGCAGGATCAACAGATCAAATCACCAATTTTAAAGTGATTTTATTTATTAATCCTGAATCGTATTTATCGAATGAAAAAATTATGCGAAACATTCCAAAAAACCAAAGTCCTTTTCGTCCGGGAATGTCTTCGCAAGTTCAAATATTTACAGACCGTAAGGAAAATGTAAAGAGTATTCCAATACAGGCGGTGACCTTAGAGCGAAATGAAAATTCGACCGCTTCAGCAGAAAATGGAAATAAAGAAGTGGTGTTTATTTATAAAGATGGAATTGTAAAATCTACTCCTGTTAAGACTGGAATTTCAGATGATCAACATATTGAAATTCTGGAAGGATTAACGGAAGATCAAGAAGTGGTAATTGGACCTTATCGCATAATTAGTAAAGAACTTACAGATGGAATGAAGGTTAAGATTATGAGCCAGGACGAAAAAGAAAAAAAGAAATCGTCAATGGAAAGTGATAAATAAATTTATCATTAACTCACATCAAAGTCGCCTAAAGTAAATAATAATTTATTGGCGAAATCAGCCTGCAAAGCGGGGTTTAAGCAATGAATGGCTAAGCAAGTACGATTACCTACTATCCATTCCGGTATTTTAAATGGATTAGAAAGGCCGGGCATTTTCGAAGGAAAAATAATAACCTTTTTTAATTTATTTGCAGCCCATTGATGCGCATTCCTTAATGCTTCCGGGTTTCGGTTTTCTCCATCTATTAAAATTGCAAGCGCCGGCCCTTGCGGTTTAAGCCATATTTTTCCTACCGGACTATTTAATTCAATATGCGTAGAATTAAAACGATATTCCGGAAAAGTTGGATTAAATCTGCGAAAAAATAATTGTGAGGAAGATGGACTTTTGGGTTTATTTTTTAATCCAGGAAATGCCAGTAACCAATCAAGATGGCCTAAATCTTCCCAACCTAAACCTTGGGTTAATACAGGATAAAACCGGGCATTCGGCATGCCTGTTAAAAAGGAAAAACCATCTGATTGTAACCGAGTATATAATATTTGTAACATGGGTTTTATCATCCCTTTCCGTTGTATATCTGGATCCATCATGGCGTCTACAATTACAACCGAACGGTGAATTTTGTTGTTTATCTCCCAACAACTTACAATTCCATTAAAGGCGCCTAATAATTTATTTTTGGAAATAATTACGCCATGGTAACCATATCCTTCGGGGCCAGGCAGAAATTGTCGAATAAATTGATCTTCGGATTTATGAGAATTAAATGCTCGGTGAAATAATTTCTGGTAAGCATTGAAATAATTGGAATACAATTCCTCGCTGCGTAGGCAAGCAAATTCAACAGATTCCATAAAAGGCTAAGAATTAAATTAAATCAGCTTGTTTATCTTAAGGAGATATAATTAATAAATCGGATTTACTAATTGTTAAAATAAAATTTATATAATTAATCTAATATGAGCGGGATTAAAGTTATCTATTCATAGACAACAAAAACTCTTCATTAGATTTTGTGTTTTTAATTCTATCCTGAATAAACTCCATAGCTTCTACTGGGGTCATATCCGACATATGTTTACGAAGGATCCAAATTCTGCTAAGGGCTTTTGCATCCATCAATAAATCTTCTCTTCGGGTTCCAGAACTAACGATATCGATGGCAGGATAAATTCTACGGTTTGCAATTTTCCGATCTAATTGAAGTTCCATA
>RFSG01000057.1 GCA_009924095.1 Sphingobacteriia bacterium | reverse complement strand
CAAATGCAACAATATGTTCAAGAGGCGTATGCGATATTAGATACCTTTCCGGAATCTCCCAGTAAAGAATCTTTAAAAGCCTTGGTGCAATACACGATTGAAAGGGAAAAATAAGTAAGAAAATATTATTTCAGTAAATCCTATTTAGGCTAAAATGGGATTTCGCATTGTCATCAATTCCGGATAATTTTGGGGAATCTAAAAAATCGCTGATATGAGTTTATTAACAGTAGGGACAGTTGCTTTTGATGCGATTGAAACCCCATTCGGAAAGACCGATAAAATTATTGGTGGGGCAGCTACCTACATTAGTCTTTCGGCTTCCTATTTTACCCATCCGGTACATTTGGTATCCGTAGTAGGAGGGGATTTTCCGAAAGAAGAAATTCGCCTAATGGAAGAACGGGGAATTCATACCGAAGGACTCGAAATTCGTGAAAATGAAAAATCATTTTTTTGGTCTGGGAAATATCATAATGATTTAAATTCCAGAGATACCTTAATTACAGAATTAAATGTATTAGCTGATTTTAAACCCGTTGTTCCTGCTGTGGCAAGGAGAGCGGAGTATTTAATGTTAGGTAATTTAACACCAGATATTCAGCGGGAGGTAATTCAACAAATGGAAGTTCGTCCGAAATTAATTGTGTTGGATACCATGAATTTTTGGATGGATGTTGCCATGGATAGTTTAAAAGAGACTTTAAAATTGGTAGATGTGCTTACCATCAATGATGAAGAGGCGCGTCAATTGTCCGGGGAATATTCTTTGGTAAAAGCTGCGGCGACAATTTTAAAAATGGGTCCTAAATATTTGGTGATTAAAAAAGGAGAACACGGAGCCTTGTTGTTTCATGAGGGTCAGGTGTTTTATGCGCCAGCTTTACCCTTAGAAGATGTATTTGATCCAACAGGTGCCGGGGATACGTTTGCAGGGGGATATATTGGATATTTAGCGATGACTAGAAATACTTCTTTTCAAAACCAAAAGAATGCAATTATTTACGGTTCTGCGATGGCAAGCTTTTGTGTAGAAAGATTTGGTACAGAAAGATTATTAAATCTGAATAAAGAATTAATTGTTGAACGCGCACGTAAATTCATTCAATTGGTAGATACCGATTTGAGGTTAGAATTTACTGTATAATCAAATGGCATCCCCTTCGTGGGTTTTGGCGATAGAAAAATATCGGCCTTCAGATGTTTTCCCGGAACCGGGTATTCCTTTTATCATTCAATTAGAAGGGCAAGAGATAGCGGTTTTAAGAATTTCGAATGGATTGATTGCCTATCGGCCACAATGCCCACATGAAGGCTTTTCCTTGCGTAAAGTCAGACCTGATGCAGAAGGTTTTTTAGAGTGCCCCCTCCATCGGTTTCGGTTTAATGTGTCCGACGGACAGGAAGCCGGGGGCAGAGGAAGATTGGCATGTTTTCCTGTTAAAGAAACTGACACCGGAATATACGTTGCCCTTTAGAATGGCGTTAACCACTAATATTTAAAGCAAAATCCATGGCAGTCACCCCAAATAATATCCCAGCGGGAAAACCGGAATTACAACATAGTTATCTGGAGGGGCCTCGTTCCCGTTGGCGGGAATTTGTTTTTGCCTTTCGGGTATTCCTGGAGTTTATTCGGGGCTTTCGGGTGTTGCATTTCGTTGGTCCTTGTGTGACAGTTTTCGGATCCGCCAGATTTAAAGAGGACCATCCCTATTATCAGTTAACCCGGGAAATATCCGGAGCGATCAGTAAATTAGGCTTTACCATCATGACGGGTGGAGGTCCGGGATTAATGGAAGCCGCCAATAAAGGCGCCAGAGATGCCGGCGGAAAAACAGTGGGTTGCAATATTTTACTTCCTCACGAACAACAGCCCAATCCCTACTTAGATTTATTTGTTGATTTTCAGTATTTTTTTGTCAGAAAAGTTTTACTCGTTAAATATTCTTATGCTTTTGTAATCATGCCCGGTGGGGCAGGAACCTTAGATGAAATGTTTGAAACCCTTACCTTAATTCAAACCAAAAAAATATCCTCTTTCCCGGTGGTGTTAATGGGTATTTCCTATTGGCAACCCTTGATTGAGTTTATGCATAAAATGGCAGAAGAAGGTACGATTAGCAAACAAGATTTAAGTTTGTTTTTGATGACAGACTCGGTTGAAGAAGCGGTAAAACATATTGAAAAATATGCGGTGCATCAATTTCGGTTAAAATCAGTTCGGCCGCACAAGATTGGTTTATTTGGAGAAGGTTAGTTTTCTGGAATCTTCCTTTCGCCCTTGCAGGCAGGGAAATATATTCGGAAGAGGGTATTACCAATATTCAAAGCTATAAAGTAAAGTGGGTAAATCCATTGGATGAATTCAATCCATTACTTGAAATCATTTACGAGTTTGGAAGCACAGAAAAACATTTACAAGCATTAAGCGCTTTGTAAACTGAATTGTACAACAGCGCATAATTTTATACCTTTGTGTATTATACCAAAGAGTATAATACCAAAATGTATAAATACGAATAATGAAAAATTCTCCATTTATATACGGTACCACAGTAAGTGTTCTGTCATTTATCAACCGAGAAAATGAGTCACGTAAATTAAAAAGCAACCTGTTAAATGGAATTAACACCACAATAATATCACCCAGAAGATGGGGGAAATCATCGTTGGTAGAGAAAGTAATAGCAGATATAAATAAAAAAGAAAAATTAACTAAAACAATAATCATCGACCTGTTTTCGGTAGGAAGCGAAGAGGAGTTTTTGGAGAAATTTGCACGTGAGGTAATTAAAGCATCTTCCTCTAAGTGGCAAGAATGGATGGCAAGTGGCAAAGAATATTTTAAAAAATTAACGCCAAAATTAAGTTTTGGAATAGACCCAATTAGTGATTTTAGCTTAAGTTTTGATTTGCAAGAATTAAAAAAAAACAATGACGAAATTTTAAACTTACCCGAGATAATTGCACAAAAAAAAGGTATCAAGTTTATCATTTGTCTTGATGAATTTCAAAATCTATCTTCATTTAAGGATTATATTGTTTTTGAAAAAAAAATGAGAGCCTGCTGGCAAAGACACAAATCTGTTACCTATTGTTTGTATGGTAGTAAACGACATATGATGAGCGATATTTTCAACAATCCTTCTAAACCATTTTATCGCTTTGGGGATATCATGTTATTGCAAAAAATTGAAACCCAAAAATGGGTGTCATTTATTACAAAAAGTTTTTCAAATACAAATAAAGTAATTGATGAAGAAACTGCTGAAATGATACCATTTATTATGAAAAATCATTCCTGGTATGTTCAACAACTTGCACACTATACATGGAATTTAACGAGTAAAAAAGCCACCTTAAATGAGCTAAACACTGCACTTACTGAACTAATTAATGCCAATGCTCCATTATATCAAAAAGAAGTAGAAAGTATCAGTCAAACACAAATTAATTTATTAAAAGCTGTAACCAAAGGTGAAACACAATTTACGAGTACTGTAACCATGCAAAAATACTTGTTGGGAACACCCCGAAATGTAAGCAAAAACAAAACTATTTTAATTAATAGCGATGTAATTCATGAAATAAATGGCAAATATGAATTTGTTGACCCGGCTTTTGAATTATGGTTTAATAAACAATTTTTTAATAAAGTTTACACGATAAAAAAATGAGCAATATATCAGGAATAATATAAGCATATAAGCCATGCTTCGGCAAGATATAGAATTGAATGGCGATTTACAAAGCCTTTAACAAATACGTTGGATTCTTTTTAGAAAATATATTCGGATAAAAACAAAGATTTAGAGTTATTGGAAGACAAATACAAATCTCCAATTCCTAATAAGTTTCTTTGGGTAAAAGAATAAGGCAATTGGGCAGCAAGTGAGGATGAAGGAATGACAGGCGATGAACTGTTGGCGTTTGTTGAAAGACAATTGTTTCCTGCGGTTCAGCAATTTCGATTAAAATCAGTTCGACCCCATTAAGATTGGGTTATTCGGAGAAGGTTGAGTACATTTATTATTCTAATGAAATTTATTCCTAATAGTTTATCCTTTATTCCTTTATACTTTCCAAGAATTCGGAAAGGGATGATTATGGGATTATTATTGATACAGTTCATATGTTTGGCCTGGGCATTCCCTTTTATTGAGGCTAAACCTAATCATTATCAGCAAGACGTTACCTCCATACAGTCTTTACCCACCGCTTGGCATGTCAGCCTAACCAAATGGGTATTGGAAGAGGAAGAGATTAGTTCGGAAGATAATGAGGTTGAAAAAGAAACTCATTCTGCATTTTCTCCTTGGTTTCAGTCATTTATCCGCACAATCGCCTGTATTCGAATGGCGAGATATAGCCATGCTTTAGAGGATCAGGTTTTTAGTCGGGATGCTTGCGGTGATTATTTGTTTTTTCTGAACCTGAGGAATTGAGATAAGGCCTCCCTTAGCGGGGAGATTATCTGTGTATCCCTTGACGCTGTGCAGAGATCAAGGTGAAAAATAGGATCTAACCTATTTAATTATTCTGCAATTCCTTTCTAATTAATTTACTTCTCATTCATGTTTCCAATAGAAACCGGAACTTCAATTATGTGGTTAATTCTCCTGCCCATTTTTGCAGCGGTGATGACGCCCTTTAAGGTTCAGTATCGAACCGCCTATTATATATGGACGCTAACCATGGCAGCTTTATTTATATGCTTGATTGCCGTTACCCCAGTTACAGATCATACCGTTAGGTTTTCAAATGTATTTGTTTTTAGTATCGACAAATATTCCTGGTTATTTACCCTGCTCATTGGAATTTGTTGGTTTATCACGGTGTTATATGGATCGGCTTATACCCGATTTCACCTTAGTTCATCTGCTGACAAATTTTATGCTTATTTAAATGTAACCGTAGCAGTAATCACTGCAAATAGTTTAGCGGGTAATTTATCCACCTTGTTTTTGTTTTACATGTTAAGCATACCCTTGATTTATCCCTTAATAACCATACCGAATACAAGGGAAATGAGGTTCGCTGCGAAATCCTATTTGTTAAATGTTGGGCTTCCTCCCTTGTTAATTGTATTGCCTGTATTAGGGTATATCTGGTATCGTTCCGGGAGTATGGAATTTCATCATGCCGCACATGATTGGATTCATTCCGAACCCTTATTAGGCTCCCTGATACTATTTTTATTTGTAATTGGATTTTCCAAAAATTCAGTTGCTCCCTTTCATCTATGGTTACCTCGAACCGCGCATGCTCCTTCTCCAGTATCGGCATTGGTTCATTCGGTTGCATCGGTACAAACCGGAACTGTTGCATTGGTGAAAATCGCAGTTTACTTCTATGGATTGGTCAATATGCAAGCCTTAAACAATGTGGTATGGCATACCGGTTGGCTTAATTATTTGTGTGGATTTACGGCTGTTTACACAGCCTGGAAAGCCTATAAAACCCATGACCTAAAAAAGCGATTTTCTTTTTCAACCGTAGGTCAATTGTCGTATATCATTACGGCAATATTAATTGGCACCAGTGCCTCTTTAATGGGGTCAATGCTACATATCGTTACCCATTCCTTTGCTAAAATGTGTTTGTTCTTTGTAGCTGGATTTTATGAAAGTTCTTATGGAACGGTTAAGACGCATGATATTACCAAAATTGCACCTTATCATAAATGGATAGTAGTGGCGGTGGGCATTGCTGGATTATCCATTACGGGTTTCCCCTTTCTCGCAGGATATTACAGTAAGGATTTAATGTTATTGGAAGAAATTCATACCAAACATTATGCATCAGCCTTGTTTCTGTTAATGGGAAGTGTAATTAATTTCATGTACATCCTACCTGTATTAAAAGCTGGGTTCTTAACAAAAGTTCGTCAGCCTTTAATTGTAAAACCCGTTCCTCCTTCCATGGCAATAGCCATCAGCATTTGTTGTCTGGCTTTATTAGCGCTTAATTTTTACGTCTATCACATCATGCGCTTATTGGCGCAATAAAAATATTTCAACCATGAAAACGAAAAACAATACACAATTGCCTTTAGATTATTTAAAGGGATTGACTCAAAATTGGAGAAGTGATTTGCTATCGGGCAGCATTGTTTCCTTAATTGCCTTGCCTTTATGTTTAGGGATATCCTTAGCATCGGGTGTTCCTCCTATTTCAGGGTTGATTGCAGGCATTGTGGGTGGGATGGTGTTATCCTTAATTAGTGGATCACATTTAACCATCAATGGACCTGCTGCAGGATTAGCGGTGATTGTACTTACGGCGGTGGAAGGTTATAGAGAGATTGCGCCCGCCGGCCTTAGTCCTGATCAGGCCAATTTATTTGCCTATCAAGCCACTTTAGGAGTTGGCGTAGCTTGTGGTGTACTTCAAATTTTGTTTGGGTTTATTCGAGCTGGGGTCTTGAGAAGTTTTTTTCCTTTATCCGTTGTGCATGGAATGTTAGCTGCAATCGGCATTATGATTTTTGTTAAGCAATTTCATACTGGTTTGGGCGTGTCACCTTTGGGTAAGGAAATGCTGGAGGTTATCCTGTCTATTCCCAATAGTGTGATTCATATGAATCCTCAAATTGCCACTATTACAGCAGTATCCTTGCTTATTTTGATTGTCCTTCCCTTAATCCCAGTTTCCTGGATTAAAAATATTCCTGCCCCATTGGTAGTCATATTGGTTGCAATACCCTTGGGTATGTATTTTAATTTAGATCATGAACACAAGTATCTGTTTCTAAACAATCAGGAATATACTGTTGGTCCTCAATATTTAGTGACCTTACCTGATAAACTATTAGATGGAATAGTGTTCCCCAGATTTGATTATTTGTTGACTGGATTTGGTCTTCAAATGATACTCACGTATGCATTGGTGGCAAGTTTGGAATCCTTACTAACGGCTGCTGCGATTGACAAAATGGATCCTTATTATCGGGAATCTGATTACAACCGTGAGTTATGGGCGAAAGGTACGGGCAATATTATATCTTCTATGATAGGGGGATTGCCCATAATTGCTGAAGTTGTGAGGAGTTCCGCCAATGTAAGGATGGGTGCCCGTACGCGATGGTCGAATTTTTTCCATGGGGTATTTCTTTTGATATTTGTCGTTTTCCTTTCTCCATATCTACATAGTGTTCCGCTGGCTGCCCTGTCTGCTATACTGATGGTTACCGGATATCGGTTGGCATCTCCTCAATCCTTTATTCATATCTACAAAATTGGTAAAGAACAATTAATCCTATTTATCACGACCATTCTGGTTACATTGCTGTCAGATTTGTTGGTAGGGGTTTTTGCTGGGATAATGTTAAAGTTAGGCCTTAATCTTTTGCATGGAGTTCCTTTCAAATTTCTATTTATGCCAATGATTCGGGAAACCGAGAACCCTGAGGGTAAAAAGGGATTGTCGTTAGAATCGGCGGCTGTTTTTACTTCTTTTATGAAAATTAAAACTGAATTAGATCGATTGGCAAACGGTCAGCCTTTATTTTTGGATGTTATTAAAGCGGAGATGATTGATCATTCTGTATTGGATAGTTTAGAAGATTGGAAAAAAAGATACGAAAGAAAAGGTGGAAGTTTGGAAATCATAGGGCTTGAACATTTTAAACCCGTCTCCAGTCATCCTTTGGCTACCCGTCATCAGGCTAAGAAGTGAGGTAATGGAAAGAATAATAGGCACGGCATTAATTTCCTTAATAGCATTTATCTCTTCCGGATCTGCTCAAAATTATCGCCTGCACGACGATCAATCTATTGGTTGGATTGCTTTCACCGGAGGAATTCCAATCTCTCCTAAATTAGATTTATATCTGGAATATCAATGGAGAAGAACCGGTGCCCAATACTTTAATCAATGGGAACAAAGCCTTGCCCGGGTGGGATTTACCTATGCGTTATTGCCAGGCATAAAGTTTAGGGCAGGATATGGATTTATTGAAACCTTCCCTTATGGTGAATATCCGATTAACAGTTTTGGTAAGGTTTTTCCTGAGCATAGAATATTCGAATCGTTTATACTCAATCATTCCCAGGAACGATTCACCTTTATGCATAGGTACATGTTGGAGCAGCGATTTTTAGGAACGTATGCAAATGCAACCGAAAACCGTATTGATAGCTACACTTTTGTAAATCGTTTGCGGTATCAAGGTCGGATTCAAATGCCTATTCAGGGAAAAACCTTAGATGCCAAAGAATTCTATCTGGCCGCCTGGGATGAAATCTTTATTGGGTTTGGCAAAAAAGTAAATGCAAATGTGTTTGACCAAAATCGTTTTGCTTTTTTGTTAGGGTTTGCGGTGCGGAAAGATTTGAAAATCGAAGGCGGATATTTTAGTCAGATTATTCAATTGAGCAGAACGATACAACAACATCCTGTTTTTCAACAAAACTCAGGGATGATATTTGCGGTTAGTTTTTTCCCGGAGGGTAAGCAAAAACAAAAGACTAAACAGATTCAATCAGGATAAAGGAATCGGGGTTATACCCAACCCCTGTTAGGGTTAGCCCATGAGGGTCTGCTGATGGTCCTCCTTTTTTATCCTGAGGATGATGTAATAATTGGGTAAAATCCTGAAACGACAATTTGCCCGATGCCACTGAAAGTTGAGTGCCTACTAGGAGCCTTACCATTCCTCTTAAAAAACGATCCGCCCGGATATGGAACCGATATTCATCGGGTAATATTTCCCATTCTGCCTGATAAATCTTACAAAGGGTAGTTTGGTTACTGCCATGGCTTTTCGCAAAAGATTTAAAGTCCATTCCGGTATTTATTTCAGTGGCCAACATCTTTAATTTTTCAGGGGCTGGCTGAATAGGTTGATAGGCAGAAGTATATCTGTTAAAGGGGTCTTTTTTAAAATGTAACCGGTAGGTGTAACTTCTCCATTTGGCATCAAATCGAGCATGGAGCGTGGGATTCACAGATTTCAGGAGCGCATGAACCGCAATGTCGGGGGGGAGGATGCCATTAATCCTGCGTAAAAACGGCGCAGGCGGTTCTACGTTAGTGTCGAAATGTATAAACAACTGTGAAGCATGTACTCCGGTATCGGTTCGTCCTGCGCCTTGAGAAGAGATTTCTTCGCCTAAAATTTGCATTAGACACTGATCCAGGATTCCTTGAACCGTAAGCGCATTGGGTTGTTTTTGCCACCCTGCATACCGGGTGCCCTGATAGGAAATCTGAAGAAAATATCTCAATTTAATATAAACAAATATATATTAAACTTTAATATATTATACTTTCTCTATAATCATTGCAGCTCCTTGTCCTACTCCAATGCACATTGTAGCCAATCCATAAGTGACCTCAGGTCTTCTATGCATTTCATGCACAAGCGTAGCGGTTATTCTAGCCCCAGAGCATCCCAGAGGATGGCCAATGGCAATTGCTCCACCATTTACATTTAAGATATTATCCGAAAACCCAAGTTCCTGTTGACATGCCAATACTTGAACAGCAAAGGCTTCGTTGAGTTCGATTAATCCGATTTGACCTAAAGTTAGTCCGGCACGTTTCAAGGCCTTTTGTGTGGCGGGTACTGGACCTATCCCCATAATTGCAGGATCTACCCCTGCAACTGCTGAGGATACAATCCTAGCGAGTGGTTTTAAACCCAATTCTTTCACTGCTTTTCCACTGGCCAATATAACTGCTGCTGCGCCATCGTTGATACCTGAGGAGTTTCCTGCGGTTACACTTCCACCCTTTTTAAAAGCTGGGGATAAAGCAGCTAATTGCTCAATTGTTGAGGTTCTGGGATGTTCATCTTTGTCAAATACTTGAGGAAGATCATTCTTTTTAGCAGGGGGTAAAGTATAGGGTAGTATCTCGTTTAAAAACTTACCCCCTTGCTGAGCTTCTGCCCATTTACGCTGGCTTTCAAAGGCAAATTGATCTTGCGCTTCCCGACCAATAGTATACTTATCCGCTAAATTTTCGGCAGTTTCTCCCATTATAAAGGGATGATGTAAGGCAGATAAAGCAGGATTTGTAAATCTCCAACCAAAAGTGGTATCGAAAAATTCGGGTAATCGTCCATATGCCTGTTCTGACTTTGCCATCACAAAAGGCGCACGGGTCATAGATTCTACCCCACCAGCAATGATTATTTCTCCTTCTCCACAGCGAATGGCACGCGTGGCATCCATAATCGCTTGTAATCCGGAAGCACATAAACGGTTAACCGTTACACCGGCAGTTTCGATGGGGAGTCCGGCTAATAAAGCAGCCATACGAGCAACATTTCGGTTATCTTCTCCGGATTGGTTCGCTGCCCCTGCAATTACTTCTTCTATTTGACTTGGGGGAACCGCTGGATTTCTTGCCATAATTCCCTTAATCACCTGTGCCAACATATCGTCGGGCCGTACACGACTTAAACTCCCAGCATATTTACCTACTGGTGTTCTGCAGGCATCAATAATATAAACCTCATTCATGATGGATTCTTAACTTTGTTGCAAGTTAACGGATAGATTTTAGATGATACAAAGAATACAAACCTTGTGGTTTTTGATTGCGGGGATTTCAGCCCTATTGAGTTGGGTTTTTCCTTTCTGTTTTTTTTTAGATTCATCAGCGGAGATTGAGGGTCAATTTAGGTTGACAGGTATAGAACTTCAGGATTCAGCTGCTTCACAGTTTTTCCCGGCTACAGATTCGATTCCCGGCTGGATACTGTTGATTTTAGCAGCTATGAATGTTTTTCTACCCTTCGTTTTAGTCGGACTTTTTAAGAACCGAAGGTTGCAGATTACGATTAGTACATTGGCGCTGACAATACCCGTTATCGGCATTTTAGCTGCCTTCTTATTTATCAATAGCAGTATTCTTAAGTTGGAACAAAAAGGATTAGAAGAAATAAGTATTAAGGCAGGATGGGCGATTGTACTGCCTTTGATTACCCTTTTAGGTATAGGGTTAGGCAGGAGAGGGGTGAAAAAAGATGAAGCACTGATCCGATCTATGGATCGTATCAGATAAAAAACACTAACAATATTTATGCAAGTCTGTTGACTTGATTCTGTTCCAACATATGAATCAATTTTTCCTGCATTTCTATAGTTCTAATTTGCGAATCTATAGTTTGTTGTAAAGAAGTAAGTAAGGTTCTGACTTGATCTATTTCTTGTTGAAGAGAAGGTACCAGCGCATCATTTGAAGTTTGGACATCTAGAAGTGGGCCAGCGGTAGTACCGGTTGCATAAACGGACAACATGCTTCCTTCTCCGGTAATGAGCCATTCCGGGGAGATATTAAAAATTTTATATAATTGGATGATAATGTTGGCAGTTACTTCATTTCTTCCTTTTTCAATATTAGAAATATAAGATTGTTTAAAGCCTAATTGAATGGCAAGCTCGGCTTGGGTAAGGTGCAAACTTTTACGTGCTGATATAAATCGTTGGATAACATTTTGCATTTTTTTACTTTTTAAGAAGTAAATTTCATGCAAAATTAGATAAAAATAACACTGTAAGTAATAATATTTTTGACAAAAAAACATCGTAAAAAATCAAAATTTGACTATTCATACGATGAATGTACCCGTTCATGAATAAATTCACAAGTTTCGTGAAACTGGGGATACTTAATTAATCAGTAAAGGTATTTTTGTGAAATCTGAGATAGAAAAATCCTGTGAGGACAATTCATTTTAGGTGAAAAACAATCAAAACCAATTTAATAAGCCTATGCGCAAGTTAAACTTCATGATGCAGGCAATGGCAGTACTCGTGTTATCCGCAGGAGTATTCACCGGTTGCCGCAAGGGGGAAGATGACCCCTGGCTAACCCTGCGTTCCCGTAAAGCCCGTTTAACGGGTAAGTGGAACATTACGTCTGGAAAGGTTTCTAAGGGCCAAATGTATATGGCACCTAACAGCCAGATGATTTCCGGAACTTTTGATGAGATCTACAAAGGATCTGTCGTTCAACAAATCAACCGTTTCTCCTGGAACGGAATGGATTCTGTTCGTGACGTACAGGGAACCTTTGAAGGTACTGTTGAAATTTTCAGAGATGGAACTTACAAAATGGACATGGTTAAACGTGTTGCCGTAAGCGCAACCGATACTACCAAAATTACTTCAGGTGCCTACACCGAAGGATACTGGACATTAACAGGTGGAACCAATGATACCCGTAAGCGTGAACAATTGATGTTACAGGAAGTTAAAAATGCCCCAATCGGAGGTGTTGCAACTGTAAACGACAATCCCGTTCCTAGCGCTTTGTACAACATTCGTCAACTTAAGCACAAAGAAATTGTGGTTGAGTATGAGAATAACAGTAATGATGCGGCCAACTACGTAAAAATGGAATGGACTTGGAGTCTTAAAGACTAACCCATTTCAAAGAGAACTATGCTCAACATGTTTAACTTTTTGAATAACACCTATCCGATGAAAAAAGGAATACTTTCTAATTTCAAGGGGGCGGTTCGTATGCTTACCGCTGTCCTTATTCTATCTGCTTTCTACCCACTACACGCTGCCAAATACTATTGGGTGGGTGGGTCCGGTAACTGGCGTGACTTAAGTCACTGGGCCAGTGCCTCTGGTGGAACTGAGAAATATCTCACCCTTCCAGGTACCTATGATGATGTTATCTTCGATGCTAACTCTGGTTTTACCGCCATCAGCAATACTGTAACCTTAGACAGTACTGGTCACTGCTTGTCTATGAACTGGACAGGAGCAACCAACACTCCTACCTTTACAGATGGTTCTAACAGCTACCAGCTTTATGTTTATGGTAACCTTACTTTAGCAACAGGGATGACCTTTGACATTAATAGCCTGTACTTTAGAGATAATACCAATAATTATTACTGGTATTATTTAGATACGCACAGAACCATTGCTCCTAATGGTGTTACCATGAATGCCAATATCATTTTCGAGATTGAAAATGATTACATTGAACTTTTAGGGAATGTAAACAACAACAATAATATCTTCATGCTTTTAGATAATACTTATTTGATTGCGGTAGGAGATACCATTACCTGTGGTTCTTTTATCATTATGGATTCTCCCTCCCTGGATCTTAGAAACGGAGCCATCATTTCTTCTAGCTTCCAAAACAATGGTAGTTTCCCAAATTTACAATTATCCGGATCTCATATCTCAGCTGTATCTTCTTTCATTGCCACCAGTGGAAATGGATTTGTGAATTATCACGATGTTACACTTACTGGCGTACCATCCAATCCAGCGATGAATGTTACTATGGACCTTACCAATTCCAGTTATCATAATCTTATGATTACTCCTGGAAGTTCCTGGACTGGTAATTTGAGCATCATCAACAATGGTTTTGGTAATATTGAGGCTGATGTATTGCAGATGATTGTATCTAACCCAGCCAACAACGTTTACAACAGTGCTGATTTTACAGTCAACAAAAGTGCTGTGTTAGATGGAAGGATTTATCTGAACAACAGTTCTATTAATGCTCAAGACGGAGACTCAGTGGTTTTAGCTGCTGGAACCGATCTTCGCATCTCTCCTCTTGGAAGTTTAGAAACCAGTCGTTTGATGTGCATGGGTATAGCAACCGATACTGTACGGATTTCTTCTACTACCGCTGGTAACCAAACAGATGTTACTGTACTCGCCGGAAGCTACTGTTTAGATTTCGTTAAATTCACTGACGTAGATTTTTCACTTGGAAATGCAGATTTAAATGCTCCTTTAGGATGTGATGGAGGTAACAACACTGGTATCACTTTCGCTGCCACTTGTGGTGTTACTCCTGAAGCTTTCTCTTGTAATAATCCGAGTAGCCTAAGTATTTGTTATGGATCAACAGTAACTGTTTCTTATAACTATACTGGGGCTGCTTTAACGAACGCAAACGTATTTACTTTGTGGGTTTCAGATGAAGTTGGGAACTTCACAAATAATCAAATTGCCAATGTTACTTCTGCTACTCCGGTACCATTTGTAGTTACCATTCCGAATTTAGGAACCTCTGGAACCAATTATCGTTTCTGGGTTTCTGCTTCTGAAATCCCTGGAAATGGATACTCAGCACCTAATCCTTCTCCAGTAAGTATTGGGGGAGCACCTAATCAAACTTGGAGTGTGAATAACCAAACCGTTAATCCAGGTGAAGCATTTGAATTTGGATATGATATTGATGGATTAGCGCCCTGGAACTATACCTTTACTGATGGTTCTTCCATACAAACGTTAACAAATCAGTCTAATCCAAGTGTGTTTACATATTTAACACAAACTACTAATCATGCTTATCAATTCTTAAGCATCAACAATGTTTGTGGAGTAGGTAATGTGTCTAATAGTATCCGTAACATTCAGATGCAGTCCGGATATCAGAATGAAAATCCTTCGGTTATGTTCTTTGGGGATACTACTATCTGCCGTACCTATAATGGAGGTAATGATTATTTGGATATTAAATCTATGATTTCTAATACCAATGATCCTACCGATTATGAGGTGTTTTATGAAAGATCTACTAATCCTGGTAATACCTACAGCATAAGTCATAATGATTATTTACAATTAATCAGCCAATATCCATCTACAGCCTCTGTTGGATATAAGCCATTGTTCCTGGTAAACACCAATTCCGATGCTGTTTATACCAACGTAAGTGGGTTCTTAAAAGCAACCGTTAATGCACGTCCAGATGCTGATCTTTATTTAGCTAACGGTGCAAACAGCTCTATCTGTCAAAACTCTTCTACTACGTTGGAGATTGATTTCAGTGCCGGTACGGCACCTTGGACCGTTAACTACGATGCAGGTGGATCAGTATTAACCATTACCGGTATTACTGCAAATCCTTATCAGTTTTCTGTAGCTCCACAAACCTCTACTAATTATGCGTTGAATACTTCAATAGCTTCAGTAATATCTGGAACTTGTTCTAGTGAATCAGGATACCTAAGTGGTAGCCAGTTTATCAATGTGCAAGCACCAGCTAGCGCTGCTGTTTCTAGCCATGATACAACCTTGTATTATTGTTCAGCTACCAATTCAGGAAGTCCTTATGCATTAGTAGTTGACATTCAAGGCGGTAATGCACCTTATTCTATTACTTACACCGCAGGTTCAAATTCGTTTAACTATGGTGGATTAGGAACGGGTGTGAACACCATTAATCTTTATCCTAACGTAACTACTACCTACACCGTAACAGGTGTTAATTCAGGTGGAGTTTGTGTGGGTGGATATGTAAATGCAGCTCCGTTTGTAGTAACCGTAAATAGTATCCCAGGTTTATCAGCTACCGTTACTGGTGCTGGAAATATTTGCAGTGGTTCTGCTATCAATCTTTCCGTAAATATCAATGGTTCCTTCCCGGTAAACTTTGTATATTCAGATGGTATGAATCAGTATACTGTAAACGGAGTAACGTCAACTCCATTTGTATGGACAGTTAATCCAACTACATCCACTACCTATTCATTACAAAGTATTTCTAATCTCTGTAACAATAATTCTTCTAACGTTTCTGCGGTTGTAACCGTGAATAATGCAGTTACTACTGCTGGTTTCACTGTAATGCCAATGGGCGGTATGGATTATCATTTCATGAATACTTCTGCCAATGCAGTTAGTTATACCTGGAATTTTGGAGATGGAACTACCTTCACTACCACTACTGCCGACACCATGCATACATACATGGCTCCTGGTATTTATCAGGTAAGCCTAACTGCAACCGGTGCTTGTGGTTCACAAACTTCTGTTCAAACCATTACCGTGGTTATGACAGGAACCGCTTCAAGTTTAGATCAAGTATTCGCTCAAGTATATCCTAATCCTTCCAACGGTCAGGTGTTTATTGAGCTTACCGGAACTACCGCTACCTTTGATATGACTGTTGAAAATCTGCAAGGTCAGGTTATCACAGAAGGTCAGATTGTAGGGGGTAACCGTGCACAGATCAATCTTGAAACTACTCCAGGTGTATATATCGTTCGTCTTCAAAATGGAGAACAAACTTTAGTACGTAAACTGGTTATTCAGTAATCGTTGGGCTTATTTAAACAAAGAGGAAATAACAACATGAACAAGCAAATCATATGGATGGCCCTCAGCCTATTAACGGTTACGGCCTTCATCGGGTGCAGAAAAGATGATGATTCTGCACTTTCTAAAGTAGTCATTGCATCTCAAACTTCTACAGTTAGAGATACCATTAATGACAGTATTGTTGACCCATCCAGAGTCATTCACTATACCGTGAATGTAGTACCTGCTGGGAATGCAACAGGTGGCAATAAAGTCGCTGGTTTAGCTGGAGCACAAGTTACTTGCTCTGTAAACGGTGTATTAACCACCATCACCACAGGTTCTGACGGACAAGCTACTTTCCCCAAATTATTAAGAGGAAATGTAACGGTAACTGTTCAGGCTCAGGATTTCACTACGCTTAATTTTGTAGTGGATTTAAACGAAGGAGTACCAGGTGCTGATACTTTACAGCGTAATGCTTCTACTATGGTTGGCATTTTCCCAACTACAGGTCTTGGAAGTGCTACCATTAAAGGTCGTGCATTTGCTGACTTAAATCAAACAGTTGCTGGTGATGAAATCGTTAGTGGCATTAAAGTTACTGCGGTATTAACAGATGGTGCTCAGTTACGTAATTTTATCCAGCATATCGGTCCGGGCAATATCTTAAGCGTTATGTATGAAAACATGGTGGTTACAGGTATGACTGATGCGAATGGTGATTATAGTCTGACCGTTCCTGCTTCTGGAAGAGAACTGGAATACACACTAATAGGGGATGATTTTGCAAGTGATGTAGTAACTGCTCCTGGAGTTACCTCTTACACTGCATTTTCGGTTCCTAACCAACCTGTTGATGTAGTTTCTAATGTTACTCGTGTAGTACCCTTGAACTATTAATTGGTAAATTAGTTTAGTAATAAAAGCCGGTCTTTTTTAGACCGGCTTTTTTATTTTTACAGTTCACGATTGTGTTACTTTGCAATATGGAATCCAATATCCCCTCCCTGGTTACCCATCTTCAATTTCCTTTCCCTTTTACTCGTCAGACCGGAAAAGTTCGAGAGATCTATATCTTAAAAGATACCTTAATCATATTAATTTCAACGGATCGAATCAGTGCCTTCGATGTAATTTTACCTCGCATGATTCCGCATAAAGGACAAGTGCTTACCCAATTGGCAACTTATTTTTTAGAGGCTACCCGGGATATTGTTCCCAATTATTTATTACTTACTCCCGACCCTCAAATGAGTGTGGGATTATATTGTCAGGCAGTACCTGTGGAAGTAGTGGTAAGAGGTCATCTATGTGGACACGCCTGGAGAGTTTATCAAGCAGGGGGTAGAACACTATGCGGCGTTCCTTTACCCGAAGGAATGAAGGAAAACGACCCCTTCCCGGAACCTATTTTAACTCCCTCTACTAAATCTACTATCGGGCATGATGAAGATATTTCTGAAGCTGAGATTTATAAATCAGGCCTATTAGACCCTGAATCCTGGGAACAGATTAAATATTATGCTTTTCAATTGTTTGCTCGAGGACAAGAGATGGCAAAACAACGAGGATTAATTTTAGCGGATACCAAATATGAGTTTGGATATTTTGAGGGAGATCTGCATTTAATTGATGAAATACATACCCCTGATTCTTCCCGATATTTTTATGCCAAGGATTTTGATTTGCGCCAAGCTCAGGGTCAACCTCAACTACAATTATCTAAAGAATTTGTGCGGGAATGGTTGATTTCAGAGGGATTTAGTGGACAAGCCGGGCAACTTATTCCGGAAATGACCGATGCAAAGGTGCAAGAAATTTCCCAACGATATATTACCTTGTATGAGCAAGTAACTGGAAAAACTTTTGTTCCTGTGGATTCATCCGATTTTGATTCCAGATTACAATTGGCAGCCAATACTGCATTATCTCAATTAGGCATCTTACCTATATAAGCTTTTTTCGTACTTTAGCCGTAACTCGAATTATGAAATTTCAAGTAGATCTTCAAGAAAAATATGCGCTGGTTTCCTTATTGGAAGAAAAGCTGGACAGCATTGTGGCGCCCAAGTTTAAAAGCGAATTATTGGTGCTAAATGCAGAAGGGGTTCGAAACCTGATTCTGGATTTATCTCATGTAAAATATGTGGATAGTAGCGGACTTTCTGCTTTGTTAATCGGAAATCGCTTATGTCAAAATCAGCATGGAATCATGATTCTATGCCACTTGCAAGAACAGGTGGAAAAGCTGATTGTTATTTCTCAGTTGGATAAGATATTAAATATTTTACCTACCCAAATGGAAGCCACGGAAGCGGTGTTTCTAAATGAATTAGAAGGTGATTTTTTAGGAGAAGAAGAAACCACAGTAGAAGATGATTTTCTAGAAGATGAGATTGAAGATCCAGAAGAAGCGGAAGATTGGGAAGAAGATCAACCCCTAGTAGAAGAAGAC
>RFSG01000056.1 GCA_009924095.1 Sphingobacteriia bacterium | reverse complement strand
CGGCCAGTAAATTAAAATCTTTATGAAATTGAGGTTGCGCCTGCATCCGATAGGAAAATAGCAGGGGCTTTGGTAAATAGGATCTTCCGCTTAATTCTACTGCCTGAAAATTTAATACTTGTTTTCTGAATATTTTACCTGATACAAATAATTGTTCTGGATTAGATACCGGAGAAGCTTTTCCACTTTGTTTTTCTAATATACCATACGCATCAATTGCTTTTGTATAATATTTATCTAACTCAGATTCCGCTAATTCTGGTTCTATTAAAAATAATAAAGTATTGGGCGAAATATATTCTAATAAAGAAACTCTTTCTTCTTCTAATAAACGTGTGCGAATATTCGGAATTAAGGATAGTGAGGTTACCGAATCTTTTGATAATTGATCTGCTGGATCAAAGGTTCTTAACGATTCAATTTCATCTCCATCAAATTCAATTCTAAATGGAAACTCTTGAGAAAAGGAATAAACATCTAAGATACCTCCTCTTACTGCATATTGTCCGGCTTCATATACAAAATCACTTCGATCAAAATCATAACTTTCTAAAACAGAAATAATAAATGACATTTCTAATTTGTCGCCAATCGAAATTTCGAGTGTATTTTTAATTAATGATTTTTTATTAATTACTTTTTCTGAGATGGCTTCCGGATAAGTAATTACCAATAAATTTCCGGAGCGGGTATGGTTTAATTCATTTAAGGTTTCGGCTCGCATTAAAACATTCGCATTATCAATTTCTTCTAATTGATAAGGTCTTTTATAAGAAGCAGGAAATAATACGATATCTTTTTTAGGAAGAAAAGTTTGAAGGTCATTTGCAAAATATAATGCCTCCTCTTTATCATTTACCAGAATCAAACAATTCTTTTTAAGGTTTCGAAATAATGCAGCAGTAAGTAATGCATCGCTACTTCCGGCTAATCCTTCTATCCTAAAATATTTCTGCTCTCCTGCATGAATTGCAGTTGTAAGATCTTTTATTTTTTCTTCTTGCTGATACTGATGGAGCAGTTCATTTACCTTCACGGCACAAAATTACCGAATCAATGAATTGAACGGGTGAATATGAATAAATTGATTTCAGAAAACGGATTTGGTAGTATTCCAATTTTAAGTTTACCTTTGTTCAGTTTAGGTTCTCCCGGAACGGAGATGAAAAGGGAATCACGTGTAAATCGTGGACAGTACCCGCTGCTGTAATCTTTCGCGAATAAATTCGCAACTTTGACCACTACATTGCCACTGTCGGTTCTGACGGGAAGGCCAGGGAAAAGGAAAGAAAAGTCAGAAGACCTGCCCAAACTATTAAATCGTTTGTAGCTTTCGGGAATAAAAGCGACACATGTGGAAGGATTACCTTTCCTTTCTTTCCTTTTGTCATTTTATTGGCTTCAACGTAATTCTGGGTAATTAACCTTATGAGTTACATGTGCCATTGGTTTAGAATTAAATGCTGTTGGGCATTAAGTTTTAGTGGGGTATTATCTGCTCAGGTAATACAATTAGATACAGTTCGAATCTATGCGGATCGTACTTTGTCTCATTTTGCCATGGGCGTAAAACGCCAAACTTTCGATTCTATACAAATAACAAACGCAACGAGCTTAGGAGATTTGTTATCCCGTAATTCTGAAGTTTATGTTAAGCAATATAGTCCTGGAAATTTAGCTACCACTTCATTTCGAGGTGGAAGTGCAGAACATACTCAAGTGACTTGGCAAGGCTTAACGTTGAATAGCCCTATGAATGGTCAAATTGATTTTTCTTTATTAAGTCCTGATCTTTTTGAGGATGTAACCCTATTCTATGGAGGAAATGGAACCTTAGGCGGAAGTGGAGCGGTTTCTGGTGTGATAGCTTTATCCCAATCTACCTCCTCTCCGAATCAGGTAAAGGTTATTGCCGGAATACGGGGGGGGAGTTTTGGACAACAGAGATATACCTTGCGTGTTAAAGTGCCCATTCGCAAAGCCTGGATGGATGCTGGTGTCTGGGAGGAAAAAGCAGATAATAACTTTTTATATTATAATACAGCAATATCAGAAGCTCCCAAAGTGCGCCAGCAACATTCTGCATTTAAAAGCCTGGGGTTGCTGGGTGCCGGAGGATATCAGTTTTCTTCTCGTTCCGCACTTCAATTTAATTTTTGGCATCAGGAAACCTATCGACAAATTCCCGGGTTAATGACTTCCCCCAATAGGTCTTCTGCTCATCAGCAGGATATTGCTGACCGAGGCTTATTGACCTTTACTTACCAACCAAATCCTTATTGGACCACCCAAATCAGGACAGGTTTGCAACAAGAGAAATTAACTTATGAAGACAAGTCCAGTCAATTATTGTCTCAATCTAATGCAATTAGCAAAAGTATTCAGGGAGAAATTCGATATGTTAAAAAAACCTTGGAGGTATTACTTACTACCGAGATTCGAGGTGTTGAAGCTAAAGTAGAAAGCGAAGATATATCTGTAGGGATTCGAAATAATTCTTACTTGATTTCCCCTGGAACACAAGAAAGATATACTGCATTTACCACAATTCGAAAACGTATTAATGCTAATGGGATCGTGAGCAGTGGGATACGTCTGGAGCAAGTGCATAATCCTAACCGAATTTATAATATACCTATACTACCTTCTGTTGGGTTAGAATATAACCTTCCTTTCTCTTTAACCCTAAAAGCGAATGCTGCTAAGTTGTATCGAGTGCCAACCTTAAATGAATTATTTTGGTACCCCGGAGGAAATCCAGATTTAAAGCCTGAACAAGGGTATCATTTAGAAACTGGGATATTGGGAAGTTGGCAAACCCAAAGTTGGAAATGGGAACCTGAAATTTCAATTTGGTATCGTTATCTAGATCAACAAATCCGTTGGACTCCTCAGGCAACTGTATGGACAGCTCGTAATTTGGAACAAGTGGAGGCTAAAGGGTTAGAAAATAAATTACGCATTTCGTTTTTATCGGGAAAATGGTTTTACCAGGTTGAGGGACGGTATTTATATAATTCCACAAAAGCAGCAGGTAATCCTCACCAATCCTTTTATGTACCTCAGAATACCATGGGTGGAAGTTTTAAAGTTTCCTACCATAAGTGGAGGGTTGAATATGCTCATAATTGGACAGGGTTTGTAAATACTACTTCAGATGCTTCTCAATTCCTACCTTCCTGGCAAACAGGAGAAGTGAATTGTTCAAGATCCTTTAGCTGGGGAAGCTATTCTATTCAAGGATCTGCCCAAATTCGAAATTGTTGGAATGCCCAATATATGGTCGTTCAATGGATGGCTATGCCACTACGATATTGCCTTTTAGGACTTAAAGTTACTTGGGGCGCTGATTCTAAATCTTCATCTTAATTTTATCATTTATGAAACACTTCCTTACACCATTGCTTTTTCTTATGTCTGGGTTGATTCAAGCCCAAGTAGTTCCTTATTGGTTGATTTATTCTACCGGCGGGAGTTATGCTACCCCAGGAAATTGGGTAAGAGTTGAAAGTAAAATCTTATCCTCTGGAACTTATGTAAAATTAGATTCTGCTCAGGGGGATTTTTCAAACGACTTAATAACGGAAGGCGTTTATGCCTATGCACATATTGGTCGTGCGAATGGTCATCCCCAAGGTAAAGATGTTATTTATAAATACAGTTTACCTACTCGTTTAAGATTAGACAGTATCACCAATATTGGGGGTGCCAGAAGAATGGCTACAAGCACAAATCACTTAATTGTGACGCGAGGTTTTGGAGCGGATTCAAATTATATAATGATTTATAATAAAAATAATCTTAATGGAGGACCTGTTTATCTGGATACTGTAATTAACACTTTTACCCAAGATGTACTGGTAATTAAGGATACTGCTTATATCTCTTATACCCGAAATGATACCGGAAAAATTGCCCGTATTTTATTAACTGGTTCTTCTCCAGTTTTTTTGGATAGTATCGTAATGGATACCTTGGCTTCTGGGATTGATAAATTATATTCAGATGGTAACTTTATTTATGGTTTAGCGCATAAATCAATCTTTCCTCCTCCCAGTTTTGCCGAGGTGGTTATCAGTGCTGGGGTTGTAAAAATAAGCCTTACTTCAGGTGCCTATAATTTTTATCCTACACCTAAAGCGCAAGGAGGGATTGGCTATTATGGAGGAGATGTATATGCAAACTATAGTACAGGTCCTGGAATATGGAATGCCACTAGTAATTCTTTAACTGTGAATCCTGCGTTTCCATTGTCCTATACGCGTGGATGTATTGATACAGTTTTAGCAACTGCATTTTTTCAACAAACCGATTATTTTTCAACTGGATCTATTATTCAAACCGATGCTTCTGGAACTAGATTAGATTCTTTTGCAACGGATATCTCCGGATCGGCATTGGAATTAATTTACAATGGATTACCTATAGCTAATGATGCACAATTTCAAACTCCTATAAATACCACTTTAACCCAAAGTATGTCGGGTATTGCTGGTGATGCAGATGGAGGATCCGTTGGTTTAGCTGCCGTATCTGGGCCTTTAAACGGTAGTGCAAGTTTTATTGGGAATAGTTTGATTTATATCCCGAATACTGGATTTGTAGGTACAGATACTTTGAATTATCGAGTTACAGATCTTTGGGGAGATACCGCTATTGCTAGAATAGAAATTGCTGTGGGTCTTTCAAACCGGGAGAATATCTTAACAAATTCAATTAAAGTTTGGCCTAATCCTGCAAGTGATTATTTGTCTTTTGAATTGAATACTCCTGCATTGGTAAGAACACAGATTTTTGATATGCAAGGAAAAATCTGGCAAGAGAATAATACAGCAGACCGCACCCTTCAAGTGAATGATTTACCTTCTGGCATGTATATTTTAATAATTTCTACGGATACTCAAAAAAGGTTTTGCAAATGGGTGAAGCTTTAATATGAAAGTTTATTATATTCTTTTATACTATTTGTTTATTTCCTCAGCACTGCTGCTCAGGGGGCAATTTGCCCCCCGGGCAGGAGAGCCGGGGTCAACTGCAATAGCAGCTCAAGCAGGAGTATGGACAGGTTGGGCGCACACCTGTGAAGTGACACGAGGGTATTTAGATATTACCCAACCTAGCAATGATACTACTAGCGCAGGAACCCCTGAATCGGCATTAGGGCCAGCTTTAGAAAATGGAGTGGTAAGTTTAGGCGATGGAGGACATGCCATTCTGACTTTTTCCCCTCCTTTAATGGATGGAGCAGGGGCTGATTTTGCCGTTTTTGAAAATGGATTTTATTATTTAGATAGCTTAGATTTTTTGGAATTAGCATTTGTGGAAGTGTCGTCTGATGGAATTCATTATGTTCGATTTCCAACGCAATATTTAGGAGATACTGCAAATCAAATTGGAAGTTTTGAGGGGATTGATACTCGAAAAATAGAGGGGTTTGCAGGAAAATATACCAGTGGTTGGGGCACTCCATTTGATTTATCCCAATTGCCGAGTAATCCATGGATTAATCCTTTATCCGTGCCTTATGTAAAAATCATGGATGTTATTGGAATATTAGATACGCCCTGGGTTAGTAAAGATGTTTATCATCGAAAAATTAATGATCCTTGGCCAACCGCTTTTCCAACCGGAGGATTTGATTTGGATGCAGTAGGGGCTATTCATCAGGGGGTATTAAATACAGAAAATACTGCCCCAAACCCCATTGTTTGTTGGCCTCAGCCTTTGAAGTTAGGAGAAGGGTTGAATGTTCCAGTTAATGTATTGCCACAACCCTGGACAATAACCGATTTACAAGGACGTATTTTAGAGCAAGGTATCGTGGAGGAAATTCTTTTAATTAATTTTAAGAATATTCCTTCGGGAATATTTTGTTTACAAATAGGGAATTATCCAGCCATGCGAATATGCGTGTATTAATCTGTTTATTAATTTTTATTGGGTTGTTTTCTGCTTGTGTACCTGAGCCAGAATCTCCTACTCCGGTTACAGGGCAGAATTTATTGAACGACAGAGATGATTTCGTGTATGTTATTAACGAAGGTAATTTTCGTTGGGGAAATGCTACCCTATCTGCCATCAATCTCACTCAGAATTTTACTACCTCCGATTTATATTATTTAGCCAACCAACAACCGTTGGGAGATGTTTTTCAATCTATGACCTATGCCGAAGGGGCATTCTGGCTGGTAGTTAATAATTCCGGAAAAGTTGAAAAAATTGATAAACAATCTTTGAAATCCTTAGGAGTAATCGGGGGGTTACGGTCGCCTAGATACTTATGTGCCTTACCCAATCATAAAGCGTATATATCAGATCTTTACGAACAGGCTATTACGGTGGTGGATTTATCTACCTTACAAATTAAAGGGAAGATTGCGCTTCCTGGCTGGACTGAGGAGATGTTATCTGAGGATTCTGTCGTTTGGGTTACCAATATCAAAAAAGAATATATTTATAGGATAAATACTCAAACAGATGTAATAAAAGATAGTATTGAAATAGGGATAGGTGGGAATAGTTTAGGGAAAGATGCACAAGGACGATTATGGGTTTATGCCACAGGGGCAGATGGAATAGGGGCAAAATTAGTTTGCCTGAATTCAGTAAATAAAGAGATAATAAAAAGTTTTAGTTTTTTAAGTTCAGGAGGAGGAAATTTAAAGATCTCGACGGATGGGCAAACCTTATATTGGTTAAGAGCGGGAAGGGTATGGAAGATGGGGGTTGAAGATATAGCCTTACCCAATGAACCCTGGATTCAGCAGGATTTACAAAATGCATATGGGTTAGGCGTTCATCCTACCACGGGGGATATATTTATTGCAGATGCGATGGATTATGTTCAAGCCGGGAAAGTAATTCAATATTCTAAAGCCGGAATACAAAAAGGTTCCTGGAAGGTAGGGGTAATTCCAAATGGGTTTTTGTTTCAGTGAATGAACGTATTAAATTATAAGTTCAAGTAATAAGTGCAATTTTTATTTAGGGTTGGGTTGGTCATACCCAACCAGACCTTTCACCAAACAAAAAAGTATTCGTTATGACAAAAAATATTCTCATGGTATTAATCGGAGGTGGGACAGGTTCTGTTCTTCGGTATTTAGCTTCCTTGCTAACAAGTAAGTTCTTCCCTACCACTTTTCCTTTGGCGACATTCCTGGTAAATATAATTGGCTGTTTAATTATTGGCGTAGTGACAGGTTTGTATTTAAAAAATAATATTTCGAATCCCGACACAAAACTATTAATGGTAACAGGTTTTTGCGGTGGGTTTACAACCTTCTCGACCTTTGCACAAGAGAATGTAAGTTTACTGCAAGCAAACAACATTACAATTGCAATTATTTACACCGGACTTAGCGTTATTCTTGGTTTGACTTTTGTTTGGCTCGGGTTATTTATAACAAAATAAATGCGTGAACACCCTGCCAGGCTGCAAAGCCAACATAACAGTATAGCCGCACAATTGTGCGTCTCAACAACAAACCATTGAACATGAAACCGAAAATCTTTTAGAAGAAATTGTTGGATAATGGAAAGATTTCAAAACAAATATAGAATATCATTTGCCAGATAGCATGAATATGATAATAGTTAGAATGGGTTCTATTTTGTGACCATTTGTACAAAAAATCAGGAATGTTTTTTTGGCAACATCCTAGAGACGCACAATTGTGGGTCTTTATTTATAAACACAACCCCAATAAATAGAACCCTAAAAATCTTAACGATCCACCTCTCCCAGCACAATATCAATAGATCCGGCAATTGCAACCAGGTCGGCTAATAATACCCCTCTGGATATTTCAGGGAGGATGCTTAAATTACAGAAGCTTGGCGTTCTGGCTTTCACTCGCAAAGGGATATCCGTTTTTCCATCCGACTGAATATAATATCCTAATTCTCCTCTGGGGTTTTCAGAACGAACATACACCTCCCGTGGACTTTGGGGTCTGCATTTCTTCGGACAAAATCCTCTGGGGTCAAAATCGGGAGTCCTTTTTAAATCCGATTGTAAACGAAGTAAACATTGTTTAATAATCCTTACAGATTCTTGAATCTCTTGAGCTCTCACAAAATGCCGATCCCAACAATCTCCGGTGGTACCCATCTTACCTTCTCCCATCGGAATTTCAAATTCCAGTTCAGGATATACACTATAAGAATCAGCTCTTCTTAAATCCCACCTTAACCCACTTCCTCTCAGCATTGGCCCTGAGGCTCCATAATTAACCGCTACTCCCAGCGGTAAGACCCCGACATTTGCGGTACGCTGAATAAACAAAGCGTTGTCGGTTAAGAGTTGATTGAGTTGGTCAATTTGGGGTTCAAAATAGGTGATGAATTCCTCACATCGTTTTTCAAAACCCGGAGGTAAATCAAAAAACAATCCACCCACCCAAATGTAGTTATACAACATTCTGGCGCCCGATGCCCATTCTAAAAGGGTAAGAATATGGTTACGATCTTTAAAGCACCAAAGGAAAGGGGTGAATGCGCCTAAATCAATTCCATAAGTTCCAATGGCAACCAAATGCGAAGCGATTCTATTTAATTCACAAACCAGTACCCGTATGTATTCAATTCTTTGGGGAATATCTTGTTCTATTCCTAACATACGTTCAACTGCCCTTACAAATGCCCATTCATTGTTCATGGCGGCCAGATAGTCCATGCGATCACAATAGGGCAAAATCTGAGGATAGGTAAGGGCTTCGGCATGTTTTTCAAAACACCGGTGCAGATAGCCCATATGCGGAACCACATCAACTACGATTTCCCCATCGGTTACTACTTCTAAGCGAAGAACCCCATGTGTTGAAGGGTGTTGAGGACCGATATTGAGAACCATTTCTTCAGTTCTCAACTCAGCTAACTTAGTTCTAAAAGGTTCGCTATTTTGTAGTAATTGGCTTTTGGGAATTTCGTTTTTAGCATACCCGGGTAATTGCACTGGCGCTTGTTCTTCCATACAAATACTTAATATTCTATTCGAATTTGATGATAAGTTTCTGCATTCGCATAGTCCTTTCTAAGCGGGTATCCTTGCCAGTCTTCAGGCATTAAAATTCTACGTAAATCTGGGTGATTTTTAAATCGGATTCCCATTAAATCATATGCTTCCCGTTCATGCCACAATGCGGCTTTCCAAAGGTCAGAAACCGAAGGAACTTCAGGTAAGTCGTTAGCCGGGATCGGAATAGTAACTTTAATTACTATGTTATGATGATGGGGGATAGAAGATAAATGATAAACCAGTTGAACCGCATTCGTTTCGGGTAGATGAACTGCTGAAACACAATTTAAAAAATCCATCCAAAATTCCGGTGAGTCTCTTAAGGTAAGGGAAATAGGAATTAGGTTTTCGGGTTTTACTTCAATCCAGGGTTGAGAACCTTTCGGTTGATGGGTTTGAAGGTGTTCTGCACCATACTGAGAGATAAGAACAGAGGTTATTTCATCAAAGCTCATGACCTAGCATTTTCAGGGGTTTCAATAAAGAGACTTTCGTTTCGGATTTTCTCTTGAAGTTTGAGCAGTCCTCCAATCAGAGCCTCAGGTCTAGGAGGGCAACCGGGTACATATACATCTACCGGAATAATTCTATCTACCCCTTTAACCACATGATATCCATGTTCCCAATAAGGTCCACCACAATTGCTGCAGGATCCCATAGAGATTACATATCTAGGTTCTGCCATTTGTTCATACAGGCGGCGGATTCTATCTCCCATTTTAAACGTAACCGTACCAGCGATGATCATCACATCAGCCTGACGGGGGGAGTTACGGGGAAAAATTCCCAGACGATCCAAGTCATAATGAGAAGCATTGGTTCCCATCATTTCAATAGCGCAACAGGCAAGTCCAAAAGCCAAGGGCCACATGGAAGAAAGTCGAGCCCAATTCATAAGGTCATCTGCCTTTGTGATAAGGATGCGACCTTGATCAAATTTTTCGTCTAATATTCCCATCTACTATTGAATAACTGGAGCTTTAGCACCTGCGTATTGTTCATTGATTTTAGCATAGATATCATTAGGAACTTGTTGTGGAGCATTGGGGAGGATGGGGGTTGGCTTTACCCATCCCAAGTCTCCATTTGCCCACAGATAAATCAATCCAGCTAAAAGAACAATCGTAAAAAATACGATTTCGAAGAATGCCATAATTGGCCAGGCATGTGCATCTCTTGCCATATCTGCATTTCCTAAGACGGTAGCCCAAGGAAAAAGGAAAATTATCTCCACATCAAAGATTAAGAAGATTAAGGCAATCACATAAAACCGAATATTAAATTGAATCCAGGCAGAGCCTAGTGTATCTTCCCCACATTCATAGGTGGTATTTTTTTCAGGATTCGGACGATTGGGTCTAAGCAGCCAGGAAACAATCATCCCACCTATAACTGCCCCTGTCCCTGCCAAAATAAACAACAGGATAACCAGTAGGGGATTCTCTTCATTCAAAGAGGAAGTCATGCAGATCAGGGCGTTAATATAAGTTTTTGTTCAAAACAAGGTTGCCCCTCTAAACTCACTTTAATAAAGTAAGTTCCTGGAAGTAATGCATCGGTTTGGAACGCCAATAAAGCTTCCCCGGGGTTTAAACGATTTTTTATCAAAGAATATAAATGTTTACCGGTGATATCCAATATATCTGCACTATAATAACCAAGTTTAGTAATCGGCAAACGATAGGTAACGGTTGTATTTTGACTGATTGATGATGGGTTAGGATATAATACTCCGGAAGTTTCGGAGGCTACTGCATTCAATTGTGCGGGAAAGCCATTGGGGGCAGATACTTTGCCTATCCAGGTGCTGGTGGTATTGGATTGAGAGCCATAACTACCACCAATAAACCCTACATTATATTGACGAGGATCGGTAACAATTCCCATATAATCTCCCCAACGTTCAGGGTCGGATTGCAGAAAAATCATATTTCCCTCTCCCTCTTTTACGGTGGTTAATGCCGAAGGAGTGTAGCTATTATCCAGATACATAACAGAAGTACCCGGGAAGCGGGATTCGGAAGTATGTAGCACTGATATCAAACTACTATTATCATTCACATCTCCTCCAACATAGGTTATACAAGGATATGCAATTTCAACGCTGGCATCTGAAATTACTTTTCCTGTACATACGGGTGTGGAGCTGTTAACATCCCGAATAATCCCATGATAAATAGAGGGACGATTAGCAGTGCCCCCTGAATTCATTACAAACTGAATATTTCCATTGGCCATAAAAGCACTTTGAATACGGCAATCATTCGTATTCAGATTAAAGGCTGAAGTTCCTTTTTGATTTGCATCCGCAGCCAGGCGATAAGCAGTATTAGATTGCAGAGTAGCGGTGTTGAAAGTTCCGCCATTCGTGAGGGTATTGTCAATTAAACTTAAGCGAATTTGGGTGGAAGTACTCGCAGGATTGGATTGAGAAGAAACAAAATACATTTTGGGTCCGGCAAGGTTAGGAGCATAAAGAGCAGGTGTAGGAGAAAAGTGACCACTCGGAAGTTTAAAGAAGGCATAATTAAGTGTTGAATTTCCGGCATACCCTGCTTGTTTGTCAATTTGCCATATCCCGGAATATTGGGCCTGTCCTCCATTTGAAAATAAATTACCTGTAATAAAGGCTTCTTCAGTGGTTAATCCGATAGTGGGATAATCTGTCCAGTTCCCATCATTATTAGGATTTCCGGTAAGGGTATATAGGTTCCATCCTTCTGTGGGGTTTGCTGTTTTAGAAAATCCAAGGAGTAGTAAAGAAGTGGAAGAAGTTGATCCTACTAAGTACACAATTATAAATCTTCTCGCCTGGGGGTCCCAGATCACTCTGGGGTCAAATTTAATATCTGAGTTTCCCGGGATTTCTAAAGCACTGAAGGATTGCAGGGTTCTATTATAGAAAGAAGGATTGTTGACTAAATTCTGATCTACATAAGCTCTGATATTGACATTTACAACACTTACAACAATTCCTGAGTCAGATACCGCAATATGGTTATCATTTGGAACCGAACTTGCAAACGGATTGCCCTGCCAGTTATTGGATAAAGTTGGGGCAGTTACGGTTGTTTTATTTTCCAAATTGGTATTTTCTGAATAGTGCTGTTGAAAGTTTTTATTTGCTTCTGTTTTGGCTTGTTTAAAAGCATCTTTTTCCATGTCTATCCCAGGTTCATGAATAATCCGGGTGTTTTTTAAAGAGGCTGAAAAATCCGGCATTTCGGTTGCCGTTGAAGCGGGTATTAATAAACTTGCTTTTCCTTTGACCGTTGGACTCAATTGACCAAGCGCGAGTGAAAAACAAATAATATTTAACAGAACCCAAAGGCAAACACGAGAAGGAAACATATTCAGGGGCTTTAAGGTGTAGTGTAAAAATACGTAGGTTGTAATTAAATATTAGAATTGGTTGTGGATTAAAAAGAAAAAGAAATCCTTTCTTTCCTAATTTATCTTAACCAAATTAATTTAGAGCAGGTTCAAATATTTGGGGATGCCCTGAACAAGAGGAATCTGGAAGTGCTTCTTTCAAATAGGTAGGCGTGATTTCATTGACCAGAATAGGATCCCAAAGGGTATTCACCCGAATATAATTATCCGTTAATCCTGATAATTTCCCTTTACTTTCTTCACTTTCCCATAAAACAGGTCTGATTTGAGTAAGGGCAATGTTTGTGAAGTTTTTCTTTTTTACTTCTGACAATCGAATCAATCGTTGTGTTCTTTCCTGACGAAGTGAAACAGGAACTTTCCCAGGCAAAGTGGCTGCTACTGTGTTTTCGCGTTCAGAATAAGTAAACACGTGTAAATAAGAAACGGGTAAGGATTCCAAGAAAGAATAGGTTTCTTGAAAATGCTCTTCGGTTTCTCCGGGAAATCCAGTGATTACATCCACTCCAATTCCTGCATGTGGAATTTGAGCATGAATTTGTTCCACTCTTTCCGAATATAATTCTTTTCTGTAGCGTCGTTTCATGGCTGCCAGCATTGCATTACTTCCACTTTGCAAAGGCATGCATAAAATGATTACTACCCGCAACAAAGTCAATGATTTCAGGGTGTAATAAGTTAGGTTCGATAGAAGAAATCCTAAAACGCGGAACCGCTCCTTGTTCCTCCAGGGCTTTTATTAAATCAAAAAAATCGTAGGTAAATTCTTTTCCATAATCTCCCAAATTAACCCCGGTTAAAACAATTTCCTGCACTCCAGCTTCAGCTATTTCTGCTGCTTGAAGAAGCACATGTTCAAGAGTATCACTTCGGCTTGCTCCGCGGGCTAAGGGGATGGTACAAAATGTACATTTATAATCACATCCATCTTGCACTTTTAAAAAGGACCGAGTTCGGTCGCCTAAAGAATAAGCAGCAGAAAATGAGTTTGCCGTTTGAATGGGTTGATGATGAATAGTAGGAGAACTGCCGGGCACAAAACTTTGTAGTATTTCGGGTAGCCTAAATTTATCACTTGCCCCTAACACCATACTTACGCCAGGAATATTCGAAATAGCTTCTGGTTTAAGTTGGGCATAACAACCCATGATTACAATCCGGGCTTGAGGATTAATTCTAAGTGCTTGTGAAACTAATTTGCGGCATTTTTTGTCAGCGTTTTCAGTTACTGAACAAGTATTAATAACATACACATCTGGAAACTCAGAAAATTCAACCGGTAAAAATCCTTTACGAGATAATTGCCTTCCAATTTCAGAGGTTTCTGAAAAATTTAATTTACAACCCAGTGTATAAAGTGCCACTTTCACCTCCTAAAATTACACAATTCAATCGGCTAGAAAGAATTGCGGATACAATTGTTCGGGTATCCCATTTGATAATCGCTTAATTTGCTGTTATGGTTACGATTCGTTTAGCATTTAGTACTTGTCCAAATGATACCTTTTTGTTTTATGCTTTGGTTAAGGGTAAGGTATCTATTCCTGGAATTCGCTTTGAAGTACATCTGGCGGATATTCTGGAATTAAATACAATTGCTAAACAAGGGGAAGCAGATCTGGTAAAAGTATCTTGTAATGCTTTGGGATATTTATTTCCAAACTGGTATTTGTTACGAACGGGATCAGCCATGGGCAAAGGCTGCGGGCCTTTGTTAATTACACATCAAGATAACTCGGAGGATAGTTGGCAGTCGGGAATCGTCGCTATTCCAGGTAAAATGACTACAGCTAATTTATTATTATCCGCAAGATGGCCTGAGCTTAAACAAAAAAAAGAGGTGCTGTTTTCAGATATTATTCCTGCAATTCTTTCAGGTGAAGTGCAGGCAGGTTTGTTGATTCATGAACAACGATTTACCTACACCCAATATCCTGTGCGATGTGTAGAGGATTTAGGGGAATGGTGGGAAAATACCACCAGTCTACCGATTCCATTGGGTGCAATTGTAGCCTCTAGAACCTTGGATCCGGATTTAGTAAGACAATTGGAATGGGCAATTGGCGAAAGCGTAAGATATGCTTGGCAGAATATCGAGGAGGTTATGCTTTACGTTAGCCAGTATGCCCAGGAAATGTCAACGGAAGTAATGAAATTACATATTGATTTGTATGTAAATAATTTTACCGAAAATATGGGCGTTTCAGGTGCGATAGCATTGGATCGTTTATTAAAAACCGGAACGGAAGAAGGATTTTATCCGGAGGTCCCAAACGTGGAAAATGGTTTATGGATTTCTAACTCAAAAATTACCCAGTAATTTCGCAGTATGATAATAATTACAGGAGCCGCAGGATTTATTGGCAGTTGTGTAACTGCTCACCTCCAAAACTTGGGATATAAAGACTTAGTGTTGGTAGATGATTTTTCTATTCCTGCCAAACAACCCAATTTTATTCATCGGGAAAAAACAGTACTGGTTAACCGAGACGAATTCATTCCTTGGTTGAATGGAAAATCAAATCAAGTAGAAATAATTATTCATTTAGGCGCCCGAACCAATACAGCAGAATTTGATGAACATTTATTAGAACGATTAAATACCGCTTATTCTAAAGCCATTTGGACTTGGTGTACTGAAAATCAGATTCCATTAATTTATGCATCCAGTGCTGCTACTTATGGCGATGGACATTTAGGATATTCGGATGATCCTGGAAAAATTCCTTCCCTAATTCCGCTTAATCCTTATGGATGGTCAAAACAACGTTTTGACATGTGGGTATTGGCACAAAAAGAAACTCCTTTCTTTTGGGCAGGACTTAAATTCTTTAATGTTTATGGACCGAATGAATACCATAAGGGTAGAATGGCATCCGTTATTTTTCATGCGTATCATCAAATTAAAGAAACCGGAAAAGTTAAATTATTTAAATCGCATCGAGAAGAATATAAAAATGGAGAGCAATTACGGGATTTTGTTTACGTAAAAGATGTAGTTTCTGTTATTCAATATTTAATGGAAAACAGACCCGTTTCGGGAATATTTAATTTGGGAACCGGAAAAGCCCGAACTTTCCTCGACCTTACCAATGCCGTTTTTGAAAGTATGGGAACTACTCCTGAAATAGAATTTATGGATATCCCTGAGGATATTAGGAATACTTATCAATATTATACTCAGGCTGAAATGGATAAATTAATTCATTCGGGTTATACTATTCCATTTATTTCCCTGGAAGAAGGTATTATGGATTATGTACAATCTTATTTATCTTCTCATAAAATTTGGTAATGATAAAATGATTGATAATAATTTTTGAGATGAATTTATTACTGGCTGATTTAAGTTTAAGGTTACTCATTATTCGGAATTAATATGTTAATTTTATTAACAGATTTGGCATTAATTTTTTCATTTGGGATTGCTCCAATTGTATTGTTTTTTTCATTTTGGAGACGCAGGAAAATATCAGGGGTAATTTTATCCTGGAAACAAACCGGGGCAGCTATTTTAACGATAGGGGCTTTTGTATTAAATCTTACTTTATTTATTAGTACGGCAATATTTTTTTCCGGAATATTAGGTAGCAGAACGTATCCAGAATGGTTTACTTTTCCTCCGGATAAAATGCGTCAATTGGCTATGATTACAGGTTCGCTTTTATTTGGATTAACCTTACTGTATATAGCCATTGGACAATGGTTTATTCAGTTGGTTACTACCGAAGGAATATTATATACTACTTATCATTCGGTATTACCTATTCCTATTTATAAAAAAATTACTTGGGGTCAAATTCGGGATTATTACACCCGATCTGATTTTCCAGTAACGATTTATACTTTATTATTAAAAAGGGAAGAGGAGCTAGGACATAGTGTTCAGTTGCGCATTCCTTTTTATGTGCAGGAAGAATTTCAAAGGATAGTAGATCAACGTATTTGTATGGTGTCCGATTCCCTTTGGGAGGAAATGGATATGCATCCAGATTTTACGCGGGATTTTTAATTCATTTACCCAGAGATAATAAAAAAGCTATCCTTTTTTTGATTCTTTAGATTAGCTGTAAATTTCAGGTATGAAACACCGTCTGCGAAGGGTGATACGTTGGTTTTATCCTGCACTGGCGATAATCGGGTTGGTATGGGCTATTTTGTTTTTATGGCAGGAAGCCTTATCCGATAAGGCTTTTGGAAAACAATTAGAACAAGAACTGAGCACTTCTATTCAAGGATTGTTGCGCACTGCCCATCAACATGCCGGAGAATATGCAGCTTTGCCTTCCCGTATTCCCAAAGTGGAAGGTGTACAGGAAAATTTATTTTTTAGATATGTAAACGGAGTGTTGACCCATTACTCCAGTTCTCGATGGGTGCCTGAACATTTACCCGAGGAATGGAAGCCGCTGCATCCACTACCGGAAGTATACCTCCAAGGTCAAGATATTTATGTTCCGGTTCGATATCATCGGGATAGTCTTATTGCCATAGTATTAATTCCCTTGAAAGTGGTTTGGCCTATTCGAAATCCATATTTAATTCCGTATTTATTTTTAGGATTAAATTCTGCTTTTTATCAGATTTCTGATCGTTTGGTAGCCTCTGATTTACAAGCAGGGGCAGGGGATATAAATATTATAAATGAAAAAGGAACAGTACTCGCAAATTATAATCCCAGAGTAATTCCATTATTTCGATATCCTTATCGGATGCAATCTATTCCCGGGTTGATTTTATTCGCCATCGGAGGATTTGGATTATTGTTTCGATTATTTCGAAAAGTATTTAATCCTTTATGGAAAGCGAGCCTCTGGATTGGATTATTATTGATTTGTATTCGGGTAATCAGTTTCTTAAGTGGATTTCCCGCAAAATGGATTTCTTTAGATTTATTTTCTCCTAGAATATTGGCAATGAATGAATGGAACCCTTCCTTAGGAGATTTAGGATTAAATTTATTAACTATCTTTTTTATTTTATATTTTTTAATTCCAGCAATTCCTTTACAAAAAATTAAAGTTTCTGCTATTCTTATTTGGATATTATTAGGAAGTTTTATTTGGGCATTGGCTTATGGTAGTTTTTATTTGTTAGGAGAAATGTCATCTAATTCCCAAATTAATTTATTTCCAGAATCTTTATTGGAGATGGATTTTTATAGTTTGGTATTTTTTATTTCAACCGCATTAATTACCGGTATTTGTTGGTTATTATTATTTCGAATAGGAACAGCAATTTATAGTTGGAAAAAATTTGCCCCTGTAAAACCCTGGTCAATTATAGTTTCCTTATTTACTTTAGGAATTATTGCATGGATCTGGTTACCTGGTGGGCAATGGGGAGCCATGTTGTCTTTTGCTGGCCTTGCTTGGTTGGCTTTAATGCAAGGATATTATTCCAATAGAAGAGGATTATTTAGATTGAGTTTTTTAGATACAACCCTTGCCATCCTGGCAATGGCTTGGGTAACAGAAACGAGCATTGCCATTAGTATTCGGGAACGTCAAGATCATCTCTTATTAAGAATGGCTTCTAAGTTTTATGATTCCCGTGATCCAATCGGAGAATATTTATTTGGGGAAATGGTAACGGAAATTAGAAAAGAATCTTCCTTAATTAAAAAAATAGAGTCTACTGGAAAAGAACGTAGAAATTTAGCCGACGTGCTTATGCAGGATTATTTACAACCGGGCTTTAAATCCTATCAGCCCAAGTTGTATTTATATAATTCCTATGGAATGCGGTTAGATCATACGCCCTGGACTAAACCTATGATTACTCCCTTTCGGGATCATACGGGCTATGAATCAGTAACTAATTTATCTTCTGGGGGAGAATTGTTTTTAGTGCCGTATGAAGAAGAAGAATTAATTGATAAAATTTATGTGGGAAGATTTAATTTTTCTTTGCCTGGATATGGGAATATTTTAGCAATTGTTGAATTTATTCCGAAAACAATTCCAGCACCTCAATTATATCCTCGTTTATTATTAGATGATAAAGTTCCGCAAAAGGAATTTTTTTCCTCAGTTTCTTTTGCGGTTTACAAAGAAGGAAATTTAATTAAACAAGCGGGCACTGCTGATTTTCCTTTTCAATTAGAACTTACTCCCCCTGATCCCACAACTACCTTAGTTCCTCAAGCGATCAATGGGATGATTAAATTGGAACGGCAATTAACGCCCGATAAATTTATTTATCTTCAACTTCCGGCACGTACTTTAACGAATCGCTTAGTAGCAATCTCCATTTTATTCTTTTTATATTATTTTTTATGTTTGCCGCTTTGGGGGGATCATTTATTTAAGCGAATTCATCGGATTCCGGCTATTTTTCGAAATTTATTATTTGTTCAAAAACTTCGAATTTTATTATTAAGTTTTAGTGCTGTTCCTTTTTTAGGAATATTATTTTTATATGTTCCATTTATTCAATCCAGTTTTGAAAAAGAATTATATGGAAAGATACATGCCGATTTACAACAAGTTTCTGGACAATTATCTTCTGAAAGTAGAATATGGCTTAAAGGAGATAATATTCGTGCACGAGAAGAG
>RFSG01000055.1 GCA_009924095.1 Sphingobacteriia bacterium | reverse complement strand
CCGGCGAATGAAACCGGAATTTATACCGGTATTCGAATTCGACCCCTAAAGAAATTTACCGTTTCCACTTATTTTGATAAATATTATTTCCCCTGGTATTTATCTACTTCCACCTATCCCTCCAATGGTCAAGATTGGTTAGGGCAAGTGAATTATAACCCCACCAAACAAATGGAGGTGTATGTTAGATTTAGAACTGAAAGAAAAGATCGAAATTCTTCCGAAATTATTCCCACCCAAAATTTGGATTTTCTGATCCCATTTAGAAGGGATAATCTTAGAATTAATTTCAGAAATCAAATTAGTAAACAATTTAGAATGGCATCCAGAATTGAAACCTCTTGGTACACTGAAAATGGAAAGTCTAATTCCCGAGGAATCATGTTTTACCAGGATTTGTCTTGGGATGTAATGCGTTCCATTAAGCTGGTAGGAAGATTTGCAATTTTTGAAACACAAGATTTTAATACCCGGATTTATGTCTATGAAAATGATATTCCCGGAGTATATTCAATTCCAGCTTTAAGTGGCAGAGGTTCCCGATATTATGCGATGATCAATATCAATCCTATCAAAGGAATGGATATATGGTTGAGATATTCTTTAACTTATTATAGAGATAGAAATGTAGTAAGTTCAGGCTTGGAAGAAACACAAGGACCCAGACGTTCTGATGTTAGAATTCAGGTTCGGTTTGTATTTTAATTTATAATACCATCATTAGATTATTTTAAATTTTTTACCCAATATCTTATTCCAAAAATCAAATAACAGGTAAATCTTATTACCCTTACTAATAATTCGACCTTAGGTATATTTATTTTTTGTATATTTGAGAAGCTATTTCGTGTAATGAAGTATATCTCCCTTTTTCTTACGCTGGTTTACTTTAGTGTTACCACTGTATGGTGTCAGTCTTTTTGGCAAGATAATTTTAACAACGGTTGTGCAATAGGTTGCCTCGGCTCAGGATACGTAAGTGTTAACGGAGCTTGGTCAGTTTCTTCCACTGGCTTAAATGGAGCAACCGCAAATGTATGGTATGTAAGTTGTGCGGAAGACGGGTTTCCGACAGCATTTCCCTGTGGAGGAAACTGCCAATCTGTACCATCAGATGGTACCGCCCACATTGGTAATGTATCCACTTCAACGAATGCAGGAATAATTTGTCCGGCTGGAGATTGTGGTGCCATCTATGATGATACTTCTGTTTCAGAAGCCACCGATACTAGATTAGAAACCCCTGCTATTGATGCTACTAATCGTACTGGGATTTTTTTTCAATTCAATTATTTACTGGTTGGGAATGGATGCGCAAATGATTATTTGCAAGTGCAATATTTTGATGGAAGCGCCTGGTCAACCCTTGTAAACTGCGTACCTTCTTCTGGTAATGGATGTGCTCCACAAGGAACTTGGGTTACCAACTATACAGTTAATTTACCTCCTTCTGCTACCCATAATCCTAATATCAGAATGGGTTTTCGTTGGGTAAGTAATGGTACGAATTCAGGTGGATTTAGATCCGTTGCCATTAATGATTGTGTAATGAATTTCACTGCCATGCCTTTAACAATTTCTACTTTCGAAGTGGAACCTGTTGAAGATAAACAAGTGTCGGTTAGTTGGTCTTCTGCCCCACAAGCAGATGTTTCAACTTATTTTTTAGAAAGATCTGGGGATGGAAAAAATTATCAATCTTTAGAAGAATTTAAAATTACACCTTCCTCTTCCTTATATTTTTCTTATCAAGATAATCAACCTCTGGTTGGAGAAGGATGGTATCGTATTCGTCAGGTTTTAAATTCTGGGCAAACCCTTTATTCATTGGCTGAAAAAGTGAATCTAATAGCTCCATCAGGTATCCGATTAGATATGCCTACGGTTTATGAAAATGGAATTAGTGAATTGCGACCAGATTTTTATTCTTCTGTGAACCGGAATTTTGTTTTTCGTTTATTTGACACTACTGGAAAAACACTATTTCAGAGTCCATCCACAAAACTTTCGGCCGGAAGCCAGAATATTCAACTTCCCATTCCTGCTTTATCTGCGGGTACCTATATTTTTCAGGTGCTTCCTGAAATTAGCCCTGAATCGGTGGATCTACCTTTGCCGATTTATACTCGTTTAATGGTTCGTTAATTTTTTCGAAGAAAATACTAGTTTAAATTTAAGGAATACCCTGATTTGAATTAGAATCTCTTAATTTCGGGAACCATTAATTCTGTATGGCAAAAAAATCTGCAGTGACCCCACCATCGGTCAAATTTAATCCTGTTCCATCTTCTGCGAATTGGGAAAAATATATCCCGTATTTATTTCCAGCTTTAATGGGGATAATCGCTTTCTTTATTTTTAAAGATTATCTATTAGGGAAAAATATTTATCTCTTTTTAGATATTGGTAGTGATTCCGTGAATTTTAATTATGTTCATTGGCAACATTACGTAGAACTGGCGCGAAAAGGCGGGAATACTGCCTGGTCGTTTCAACAAGGAATGGGGCAAACCTATCTCCCCGTAGGTCCCGGAATTACTTACGGATTAATGGGTCCTTTGATTTTCTTAGCAGGAAATATTTCTGCCGAACAATTTCCATATCTCATCATTTGGTTTGAAGTAATTAAAATGTTGGGCGGAGGATTTTTCTTTTATTTATTTCTTAAATCCAGAGGATGTAATGAATTAACCAGTTGTTGTGGAGGATTATTTTTTGCCTTTAGCGGATATATGGTTTTGGGGAGTGGATGGTCAGGATTATCCATGGAAGCTTTTCATGTGGCATTTTTATTATTTGCAGTAGAGGAATTAATTCAATTAAGAAGTTGGTGGTGGTTCCCTTTAGCAATGGCAGTATTAATCATTTTATCTCCATTTTTATTATTGCCATGGGGAATATTCATGATTATTTATACGCTGTTTAGATTTTATGAAATATATGGAATTTCCTTACCTCGCCTAGGTAAATTAAGTGGATTAGCGATGGTTTCTATTTTGTTAGGGGGAGCCATGGCTTTATTTATGGGGGAAGTTTTATTAAATGTGATGCTGGAAAGTCCCAGAGGGGGAGGGGCTTCTTCTTATGCAAAAACATTAAGTAGTTTTCCGATATTTAATTTATATCCAGCAATTCATAATCTTACCGCTTTATATCGTTTATTCTCCAGTGATCTTGTAGGTGGAGGATTAAATTTTCGGGGATGGAATAATTATTTAGAAGCACCCATTTTTTATATTGGCTTATTGCCATTATTATTATTGGGATTAAGTTTTCAACCTCCTAAAAATAAAAGAGTTTCTCTGCATTTAATTTTTTTCTTGCTGTTTCTTTTTCCAGTGGTTTACCCCTATTTCCGATTTGCGTATTGGGGATTTACTGGCGATTATTATCGTACCTATTCCTTAGTATTTGCATTAGCAGTATTAATTGGTGCCATGTCAGCTTTGGATAATTTATTAAAAAATGGAAAAGTCCCATTAATTTATTTAGCCGTAACTACTGGTATTTTATTGTTGTTGTTATATTATCCATTTTCCTTAACAAAGCAATTAGTAGATCAGCAACTCCGCAATATGATAACTATGTTTATTATTGGTGGCGCTGCTTGGCTTGCGCTCTATCCTTATCTAGGAAAACAAATATGGTTTAAACCTATATTGTTAGGGTTAATTGTAATTGAATTAATGTATATGGGGCAATTAACTGCCAATAAAAGGGATATGGTAAAAGCAAAAGACCTTAAAGAGAAAAAAGGATATAATGATTATTCCGTAGAAGCAATTGATTGGATTAAACAAAGAGACAATGGATTTTATCGAATAGCAAAAGATTATTTCTCCGGGCCCGCTTATCATGGAAGTTTAAATGATGGAATCATTCAAGGATATAATGGAACGTCTTGTTATTATTCCTTTAATCAAAAATATTATATTTCATTTCTTACTTCCGTAGGTCAGGTAGAAGATACCAATGAATTTGCGACACGATGGGCACAAGGAATTAATAATCGTCCTTTATTAATGAGCCTCGTAGCCGGTAAATATACTTTACATAAAGGCGATAATCCTTATTTATATGGATTTGGATATGATTCCCTCACTGCATTTTCAGATGTAAAAGTGTTCAGAAATAGATTTTCACTTCCTTTTGGTGTGGTTTATCATCAATGGATAGATAGTATTTCTTTTGCCCGATTAAGTCCTTTTGTAAAAGATAAAACCTTATTAAAAGCAGTAGTATTATCCGATGAAAAATTATCTAAAGGTCTTACCCGATTAGCACCTGGTGATACCGCAGGTGATTTTACCTTTGAGCAATATCAACAAATGATAGATACGCTTAAGCACGATACTGTATCCTGGACCCTGTGGGGCGAGGATCATTGGGAGGGAAATATTAATCTTGAAAAAGAGGGAATGTTATTTTTACCTATGCCTTGGGATCGAGGATGGTCTGCAGAAATTAATGGAGAAATTACTCCTATAAATATTGTAGATAATGGATTATGCGGGATTTATTTAAAACCTGGTAAAAATGAAATTAAACTTCAATTTTCAATTCCCAGTTATGCTAGAAATCTAATGATTTCTTATTCAGCCTTTGGAATATATGCTTTGTTGTTGGGTTTTATGCTGTATAGACAAAGAAAAATCAAGCCTGCTTCCGACGATGTAATTCCGTCTTAAGCAAAGAAAATTCACGTCCGGTTTGTCCGGCAATAGAAGTATTTTCAGATGCCCTCCTAAATAAATAAGGTAATACTGATTTTACTGGTCCGTAGGGTAAATACTTTGCAGAAATATATCCTTCCGATGCAAGGTTATAAGAAATATGATCCGACATTCCTAATAATTGAGCGAAGCTAATTCGAGCATCTGAATTTTGAATTTTATTTTGATGCATTAATTCGGTTAATCGCAAACAACTTTCTTCATTGTGGGTTCCCGCACAAATTGAAAAATAGGATATATTTTGAATACAATATTCAACTGCTAAATTATAATCTATATCTGTAGAAGCTTTGTCAGGTTGAATAGGCGTGGGATATCCCATTGTTTTTGCCCGTTCATTTTCTTTTTCTAAGTATGCCCCTCTAACTAATTTAACACCACAAATAAATCCTTCTGCTGCTGCTTTTTCTTTTAATTTTTTTAAATAATTTAATCGGTCATGACGATACATCTGTAAGGTATGATAAATAATTACTTCATTTCGATTATATGTTTTCATTAATAATTCAACATATTCATCAATTACCCCTTGAAACCAACTCTCTTCAGCATCAATAAATACGGGAACTTTATTTTTTTGCGCGGTTTCAGCAATTTTTTTTAATCTCTGTTCTAGGGCTTTGATGCTTTTTTCTTCGGCAGGTGTTAAAGGTAACCGAGCCTGAACTTTGGTTAATAATTCCGTATCTCCTAAACCCGATATCTTACAGGCAGAAAATAATACCGCTTTTTGTTGTCCTCCGAAGGTTAAGGTGTTACAGATTTCTGTACAACAATCATCAAATCCTTTTTCTGATTTCTCCCCTTCAACGGAATAATCTAAAATAGTTTTAACTCCATATTTATTCATTTGAGTTAGTCGTGGAATAGTTTCAGTTAGGGTTTCGCCCCCACAAAATTGTTTGAATAGGGTTTTCTTTAAAATGGATTTAATCGGAAGGCCAAGGCGCAAAAAAGTGGTAACGAACACAGGGCCAATCTTCACCAACCAAGGAAATCGCATCGTATAAAATAACCAATAGGCAGCTGTAAGTTCTGAATCTGATTGATGCCGAAAGGCCTCTTGGGTGTTTTTAAAAGATAACATGCTTCAAAAAGGAAATTTAATCCCTAACAAATTTAACTTAAGATTAATCCCTTACCAATTTTGAATAAAATTCAATAGAATCCCCTCTGAATACATTAAAATCAACCGCACCTTTTATTCCAGGTATTTTTCCCTTATCACTAAATTGCCAAAAAATCCAAGGACCTTTCCATAACATTTCTGTCCTGTAATAATGGGCAATCCAAATGGGATAAGATTTTTTTAATTCGTCTGAAATTTTATGATCCAGAAATTTTAAACTCGCATAAATTATGGGCTTTTTATGTAAATATTTCGTTACCAGCGTTAACCAGATTTCTATATTATTATTTAATTGTTTAGAACTTAATTTGCCTGTTTCTTCTACATCAAGAACCGGAGGTAATTCTCCAGGATTATTATTCAACGTTTTAATAAAAAATAATGCTTGTGTAACTGGGGATTCATCAGGAGAAAAATAATGATAAGCTCCCCTTTTTATACCTGCATTTTTCGCACCCTTCCAATTATTAATAAATTCAGGATCTACTCTTTGAGTACCTTGTGTTGCCTTAATAAACACAAAATGAATTTTATGTCCTCCTTGTTTTGCCTTTACTACTGCTTGCCAATTAATATGGGATTGATATCTAGATACATCAATTCCACATATTTTATATTGAACAGGGGGTAAAACCCCAAAAATGGGGGCATACGTATTTAAATGATTTCTCCTATATTGGCGATAAAATAATCCCGCTAGGATTAATATTATTACAAGTATAAGGATGAATCGCATCTACAAAAATACCAGTTTGAACTCAAGTGTAATTTGGTAGGTTTATAAAATATGGTACAAAAAATTATTACAGCACATCATCCTCGTCTCATTAAGGATCAATATGAAATTTGGTACAGGGAAGACCCTGAAAATTATTTGTTAGATATTTTTCGACAATATAATCCAAGTTCATTGTGGGTCCTAACAGATGATAAGGTTGCAGCCTTGGTCTACCCCAAAATAAAAGAATTATTGCCGATTCATGAACTAATCATCTTACCGGAAGGTGAATCTTCTAAAAGTCTTCAGTCTGTTGAATATATAGCTTCTGCATTGGCTACTGGTGCTGCAGATCGAAATGCAGTAATGCTTATGCTTGGTGGGGGAATGATTTGCGATATAGGAGCTTATGCAGCAAGTTGTTGGAAAAGAGGAATACGATATATATTAGTTCCAACCAGTTTATTGGCTCAATTAGATGCTTCTGTTGGAGGCAAAACAGCCATTAATTTGTCGAATCAAAAAAACATGTTGGGTTTATTTTCCCTTCCAGATTTAGTGGTAATTGATCCCTTATTTCTATCCACACTCGACGAACGAGAATTTAAATCTGGATTTGCGGAAGCCTTGAAACATGGGCTGATTGCGGATGATACCTATTGGGAAATAATTTCTACCACCCCTTGGAAGGAGATGGAATGGGAGTATATTATTTACCGATCTTTATTGATAAAAACGGAGATAGTAAATAAGGATATGGAAGAAAGATGGATTCGTAAAACTTTAAATTTTGGACATACCATTGGGCATGCGATGGAAAGTTTAAGTCTGGAAAGAGGTTTCGATATTCGACATGGAGAAGCAATAGCATTCGGAATGATCGTAGAGTCAGCATTATCTGTTGAAGCGTGTGGTTTACCCATTGAGGATTTTAAAACCATTGCCAGAAGAATTTCTGATTATAAATTCCCGATCCTACCCCCTGAGGAAGAATCAAAAGACCGGGAGAAGTTTTTTGCCTTTATTAAGAATGATAAAAAAAATGAAGGAAATGCAATTAAATTTTCCTTGTTATCTAAAATTGGTAAATGTGTTTATGATATTGAAATAGGATGGGATAGAATTTGGCCTATCACTCGCTCTATTTGGATTCAAGCTTGGGAGGAGTCGAAATCATGAAGATTTCCGGAAAGGTTGAATTGCCCGGTTCCAAAAGCGAAAGTAATAGAGCCTTAATTATTGCTGCACTTTCCAAAGAATCTATCAGCATTGAAGGTCTTTCTACCGCTGAGGATACACAAGTGTTTTTATCTTTTTTGGAGGCTGCTGGATATAAGTTAGAATCCTTTGGAACTAAATTAATAATCCAAAAGGGAATATCCCCTCAAAAGCCAATATTGGTGGATATTCAACAAGCCGGCACAGCCTTACGATTTCTTCCTGCCCTTGCTGCTTGTTTGCCCTTAGAGGTAACCTTTATTGGAGAAGATAGATTATCTCAAAGGCCATTTTATGAATTAGGAAAAGCATTACAAAGTGCTGGAGCAACAATAATATTCCCATCTGAATTTCAATCCCTGCCCTGTAAGGTAACTGGAAATCCGAATTGGAAACCAGCCCAGTTTCAACTTCAATCTGGTATGAGTTCACAATTAATCAGTGCCCTACTTTTACTTGCACCTAATTTACCTGAAGGGTGTGAAATTCATACCGATTTAAAAACCATAGTATCCCGTCCTTATCTTACGATGACTTTAAAGATGTTATTTAAATTAGGATTTAATTGGGAAGAAAAATCGCTTGGGTGGAAGCTTTCCTTGATTCCACAAGAAACATCAAAAATATTAATTAATGGAGATTGGTCTGGGGCTTCCTATTTTTTAGGGTTAGCTGCAACCCGAAAAGCAGACATACTTTTATATCCGCTGCGCTTATCAGGATTACAAGGAGATGAACAGCAAATAAAAATATTTGAAGAATGGGGACTTAATATTACTCCGGAAAAAGAGGGTATAAGGGTGGTGAATCAAATTGGAAATTTAGTAAAACCGTTTACTATTAATTTACAGGATATGCCAGATTTGGCTCCAACATTTGCCGTATTGGCTTTGTATAGCTCAGGAGAATGCAAATTGACAGGGTTGGAAACGCTTAAACTAAAAGAATCTGACCGTATAGAAGCACTTAGGGATAATCTGATGAGCCTTGGTGCAAAGGTGGAATCCTCTGATTCCAGTTTAACTATTTTTCCAGCCAATCCTGTAATACTCCCGGCATTTCTAAGAACCTGGTCAGATCACCGTATGGCTATGGCATTGAGTATATTGATGGCAGATTACCCAGACTTGATTTTGGAAGATCCGTCTGTAGTCAAAAAATCATTTCCGGATTATTGGATTCAATTTCAAAAATTAATTAATCCAGGATAAGGAATTTAGTTTGATTTTGACCTAAAATGAATTAACCCTAAATTTGATTATTATTGCCGAAGTGGTGAAACTGGTAGACACACTGTGTTCAGAGCGCAGCGCTTGCAAAGGCATGTGAGTTCGAATCTCGCCTTCGGCACAAATTAACCCATTTTTATTACCTGCATAAAGGCTGATTATTTTTGAAAATAGAATCTAAGCGTTGAATTGCTCACAAAACTTATAGCACCCCGGACTATTTCTCTTTAATTTTTTAAGGGAATGGGGAAGTCCTGGTTACCCTTTTAATCTATTAACCCCTGAATAATTTGAATTCATAATTTTAGGTTATCCTATTGGTTGGTGCTTTTTTGTAATATTTAAATTAAAGGTTATCAATCACTTAAGTCTAGTTATGGGAAAGGCTGCGATAAAAATTGTAGTTATTAATGGAATTTTGTCCAAGGTTCTTTTCGACCATAACTCTAATTTGGGGTAAAATTTAAAAATGTCTTATGATAAGTCTTCAAGTTATTGGAAATCTTGGTGCGGATGCTGAAACCAACACAGTAGGCAATAACCAGGTAATTAATTTTAGTGTGGCCCATAATGAACGATTTAAAGATCGGAATGGGCAAATGGTAGATCGAACAGTTTGGATTCGCTGTGCTTATTGGCGAGACCAAACAACTTTGGCTCAGTATCTTCGAAAGGGAACCCAAGTGTTTGTAGAAGGAATTCCGAGTGCCGAAGCGTATACCGATAAATCCGGACAACCGGCTGCAGCATTAAGGTTGAGAGTAAATCGGGTAGAATTGTTGGGGTCGGCAAGCGGAGGATCCAACGATGCTCAAAATCAGGAACGCCAATCTGCAAATGCTACTTTTGTTCCACCTCCTTCGGATTCGATGTCTCAAGATTCAGATGACCTTCCTTTCTGACTAGGAAAATAATTTTCCGTTATTTGCGCCCAATTCTATTTACTCATGCGTACAAAATTGGTTGCTGCAAATTGGAAAATGCATCTGGATCTCAGCTCTGCTATTGAATTAACTCAAGCACTTCTAGATCAGATAAAGGATTTGCCCAATCCTCCGAATGTAATTCTGTCTCCTGGATTTCCCCTGTTATCGGTTGTCTCGGATAAGATAAAACCTTATTCTAACTTTAAATTAGCAGCTCAGAATTTTCATGAATCTGTTTCGGGCGCTTTTACTGGGGAAGTTTCAGCAGACATGCTACGTTCGGTTGGCGTCACTCATGTAATTATTGGTCATTCCGAAAGACGACAATTGTTTTCAGAAGGAGAGGATCGGTTAACTGCAAAGTTACATAGAGCCTTAGAAGCTGGATTAATACCCATATTTTGTATTGGGGAATCCCTTTCTGATCGGGAGGAAAATAAAACCTTTGATAGGCTTAGTGCTCAGCTTGAACCTGGAATTTTAAACTTGTCTAAAGAGGCGTTTGAAAAAGTAATCATTGCTTATGAACCCGTTTGGGCAATAGGTACTGGAAAAACGGCTACTCCAGCACAAGCCCAGGAAGTACATGCCTGGATTCGCCAACAGTTTCATACCCAATGGGGAGCAACTACCGCAGAAAATTGTACCATTTTATATGGAGGAAGTGTTAATGCTTCGAATGCTTCTGAATTGTTTTCCTGTGCGGATATTGATGGAGGATTGGTAGGCGGTGCAAGCTTAAAGGCGAACGAATTTTATCAAATTCTTAAGGCACTTCCAGCTTAGCCATCTCCTTAGGATCATTGTTTACCGGAACTTGTTCCGGGTTTTGATACAACAGAAAAACTACGGATCCATGACTAAAGTCTTCCACTACCCTCCATTCCTGCTCTAGCCTTTTGATTTCAGCGGTTGAAAAGTCTGAACATAAATTAGAATAAAAAATATATGCTTGTCGATCCAGGTCTTTGGGTGCTAGTTTCCATTCCTCCCCATTTAAATGGGTGATTTTACCTGGGTAAGTCAAAGGCCAAGCCGCACCAATATTATCTGGTTTTAATCCGGAGGTAAGAATTAAGTTTTTAAGATCTTCTTTTCCATAAACCCAGGTATAAGATAACAGGGAATGATGACCCAAATCGGTATTCCCCCAAATATTGCCAGATAGCGCTCCTATGAGAATTGCCATTGCCCATACTGGCTTAAAGCGTAATTGAAGCGTTGACCACCTCATGGCACAAAATATAAAAGCTAGGCAGATTAAGGGAAATCCCAAGCCTAAGGGATTAAATATATCTACGGATATAATATGTATTATTATAATAAATACAGTTAATATATAAAAAAATATATTAACTAAAGATATTTTTGGAAGGATTATTCCCTGAGATTGCCACAATATCATCAACCCAATTCCTCCTAATACCCAGTGACCATTGCCCGTAATAAAGTCCAACACCATTTGATAACGATCCCAATCCCATCCTTTTTCCATAAATTGAAAAGAATCCATCTCGTATATATATCCAAACCAACACATCAAAGAGCCCAAAATACCAAACCCACAATAGTAAGTTTTTTGAAATGGGGTTTTTAATATTACCCCAAGTGCTGCCAATAAACTTCCTTCCGGGCCCAATAGATTGAATCCTAAAATAACTCCCCAAGTGAAAATAGAAAAAGAGGAGGATCGCGTTCTTGCCAAAAATAAAAAGCCAGCAGCTAACCCTACAAATGGAGTAATGGCAATCCACTGGGCTGCCCATATCGGCAGAAAGAAAATTAAGATACCTGGAAAAAGAACCCATTTGTCTTTAGGGATGGAGATAAGAGATAAATTAATTTCCCGCAGTAATGCTAGTTGAAAAGGAAGGGCAATACAATATGGAATCCAAATATGATTACCCCCAAGGGTTATCCCTGCTTTAAGAACGATTGGCCAGATCCCAAAAAGCGATAAATAATTCCCTTGAAATAATTTATCCCAGGGGTATTGGGTAAGTGCAATAATATCTGCACTTCTTCCCCAAAAAGGCTGATTCAGACTAAAAACAAAAAGGATAGCTGATATGAATATCCCTATCCCACTAAAATTAATATTGGAAAGTGAAGTATTAAAGCGTTGCAATAACAGAAATCTCAACATTTACATCTTTAGGTAAGCGAGATACTTCAACCGTTTCACGCGCTGGAAATTCCGACTCAAAATAAGAACCATAATATTGATTCACCAAAGCAAAATCATTCATGTCCCTTAAGAATATGGTAGTTTTTACAATGTTCTTATAAGTCATTCCTTTGGCTTTTAAAATTGCCCCAATGTTTTCCATGACCTTTTGGGTTTCAGTTTCCAAACTCTCCGTTTTTAAAGTGCCAGTTTTAGCATCCAAGGCTATTTGACCGGAAACAAATAAAAGGGATCCAGTTGAAACAGCTTGACTATAAGGACCGATAGGCGCTGGTGCCTCGGCGGTTTCGATGATATGTTTGTCCATGATTATTTTTTGAGGGTAAAGATAAAAGGAAAGTAAACCTACAGGGGAATATTCCTAAATTTGAGGCTATGGCTATGCACATTTTAGTTACTGGAGAAACGTCAGGATTTATTGCGTTACAGAAGTTAATTCCCCCAACCCATATCGTGGAGTGGGTGAACTTTCAAGATCTTTATCATCAAGAACCTGGCAGTTGGAATCTCTTAATTGATACCACTTTAGATGATAATCCTGAGCGTTTGGATTTATACTCTACCTATAGTAACCGCCCGGTAATGGGTCGAGCTGTTAAACATTCTTTGGCAGCTATGGCCAGCAAATATGGAAAAAATATTGAGTGTGCATTGATGGGAATCAATTGTTTACCTGGGTTTGATTTTAGACCTCATTTTGAGATTTCCTTATTTCAATCCACAGAAAAGGATACCCTGGAAAATATTATGAGTTTGGTAGGATTGCCTTATACATTAGTTGCTGACAGACCAGGGATGGTGAGCCCCAGAATTATAACCATGATTATTAACGAAGCAGCATTTCTGTTACAGGAAGAAGGGGCTACTCAGAGAGGAATTGATACCGCAATGAAACTTGGGACGAATTATCCTTTTGGACCCTTAGAATGGGCCGACACAATTGGGATAGGTACAGTAGTGGAAATTTTGGATGCCATTTATGAGGATACCCATGATGATCGATATAAGGTTGCACCCCTTTTACGAAGAATGGCACGCTTACAAGAAAAATTTTATTCCTGATCTTCGCTGGTTATTTTTTGAGTGTTGACAAATATTCGAAAAATAAATTTTGTTTTGTTTTCGTAATTTTTTAGATTTGAAGTTATACAGGAACTTTTTTATTTACATCAATTTATGGAAACACTAGATTTTAAACGAATTGAAAAAGAGGAAATTCAACGGCTCAAATTTCAACGCTTAGAAATGTTAAAAGACCCTGATGCGATTAAGCTCAGGAATGAACGCTTGATGCGAGCTTGTTCTTTAGGCAATGCTCATAAAGGAAAGGTTACCATTCAATTTATTAGTAGTGAGGGGCCACATCAGGTTACCACCACGATTTGGAACTTCTCAAATGATCATGTTGGTTTAAAAAACGGTATACATATACCCATTGGTGCAATTACAAGTGTAAGTCTATAATAAGTCCAAATATTAATTTTTAAGTTTTTTGTAACGTCATCCAGAGATACTAGTTCCTCTGGATGACGTTTTTTAATTAACTTTGAACCACTTCCTTACTATTTTACGTTAATACCCCGATTCCCTATTAGGATAGCTTTGAATGGCAGAAAATCCCTTTACCTCAGAAAAAAGAAAAGATAATAAAAACCCAAAAAAAGGAAACAACCTTTACTGGATTTATGGTCTGATACTAGTATTCCTCTTTATTGCAGTTATGGCAATGGACTCCTCCGCAGGCCATGAAGTCATTGATAGCAGAAAGTTTGATGAGCTAGTCGAAAAGCAATATATACAACGGGTATTTATTGTTAATGATAAAGAAGTAGAAATATTTCTTACCAAAGAAGCCCTCCAGCAAGAGGACTTCCGTAAATATAACCAGCCTGCCGTATGGGGTAGGGAACAACCTCACCTCTTTCTTAGAATTGTATCCGCTGATAAGTTTGTTCAAAAGTTAGAAGAAAATGGCGTATCCTATGAAGCCATTGAAAGAACGAATTATGTTTCGAGTATTTTTTCTTTCCTGTTGCCTATCCTAATTATTGTTGGGATTTATATCTTTTTCATGCGCAGAATGGGCGGCGCAGGTCCGGGAGGACAAATATTTAATATCGGAAAAAGTAAAGCCTCTTTGTTTGATAAAGAAAACACCGTTAAAGTAACGTTTGATAATGTTGCGGGTTTAGAAGAAGCAAAAGAAGAAGTTAAAGAAGTAGTTGATTTTTTAAAGAACCCTAAAAAATTCACCAAGTTGGGAGGTCATATCCCGAAAGGAGTTTTATTGGTAGGTCCTCCGGGAACTGGTAAAACCTTGTTGGCAAAAGCGGTTGCTGGAGAAGCACAAGTTCCGTTTTTTAGTCTATCAGGTTCTGATTTTGTGGAGATGTTTGTAGGAGTAGGGGCAGCGAGAGTGCGGGATTTGTTTAAACAAGCCAAAGAAAAAGCACCTTGTATAATTTTTATTGATGAAATAGATGCGATTGGTAGAAGTAGAGGAAAATCCTCTTTTACCGGTGGCAATGATGAAAGGGAAAATACCCTTAATCAGCTTTTGGTGGAGATGGATGGATTCGGAACAGATACTGGGGTTATTATCATGGCTGCCACCAATCGTCCAGATGTGTTAGATTCTGCCTTGTTAAGACCTGGTCGTTTTGATCGCCAAATATCAGTTGATCGCCCAGATATTAAAGGAAGAGAACAGATATTCATGGTGCATCTCGCAGGAATTGCAAAATCGCCGAATGTGGATGCCCGAAAACTTGCAGCCCAAACTCCTGGGTTTGTTGGGGCTGATATAATGAATGTGTGTAATGAAGCTGCTTTGATTGCTGCTCGCAGAAATAAAGAGGCCGTTGATATGCAAGATTTTCAAGATGCAATTGACCGGGTAATTGGTGGGTTAGAAAAAAAGAATAAAATTATTTCCCCTGAAGAGAAAAAAATTGTTGCCTATCATGAAGCCGGACATGCCATCGCAGGTTGGTTCCTGGAACATGCAGATCCTTTGGTAAAAGTTTCTATCGTGCCCAGAGGTGTTGCTGCCTTAGGTTATGCGCAATATCTACCCAAAGAACAATATTTATATACCTATGACCAATTGATTGATACCATATGTATGTCATTGGGCGGAAGAGTTGCTGAAGATGTAGTGTTTGGTAAAGTTTCTACCGGTGCTCAGAATGATTTGGAACGTATTACAAAATTGTCCTATGGTATGGTTACCTTATATGGGATGAATGACAAAATTGGAAACGTATCCTTTAATGATCCTCAACAGGAGTTTCCGGTGGCAAGACCCTATTCTGAATCCACCGCTCAAACGATAGATGAAGAGGTAAGAAAAATAATTTCTGAGTCGTATATCCGAACCCGAAATTTGATAATTGAAAAAAGAGAACAATTAGAAATATTAGCCTTAGCCTTGTTAGAAAAGGAAGTTATATTTCAAAATGATTTGGAAGGATTAATCGGAAAACGACCTTTTGAAAATCCCACTACCTATCAAGCCTATTTGGATGCAGTAGAACCTCCTCCACTGGCTAATCCTCCGGTAACCCCTTCGGCAGCTGAAACTGCTCATCCAGATCCAGCGCCAACTCCAACCGAAACAAGTAATGATTCAGACCATTCTTCGGAAAAACCTGCAGCGCTTGAATCCTCATTACCGACTGAACCAAGATTAGATTCGGCTTCACAGTCTTGATGATACCTCTCTTTCAATTGCCCGATAAACCATCGGTGTTGCTAGCTTCTGACCTTCATTTAGGGGTTCCAGATTTTAAGCAGTCAAAAGAAAGAGAAATAAGATTTGTGAACTGGATGCGAGCTCATCAAGATCAAGCTGCCGCATTAATAATTTTAGGCGATCTTTTTGATTTTTGGTTTGAGTATAAGCATGTTGTTCCGAAGGGATATTTACATGTATTGGGTGAATTAACCCGCTGGAGAATGGCGGGTATTCCCATTTACTTGTTTACGGGTAATCATGATTTGTGGATGAGAAATTACTTCCCCAATGAGCTTGACATCCCAGTTTTTCATGCTCCAATTACTACTACCTTGAAGGGGCATCCAGTATTATTAGCACATGGGGATGGATTAGGTCCCGGAGATCATGGGTTTAAAGCCATGAAAAAAATTTTTACAAATCCTGTGGCTCAATACCTTTTTCGGTGGATACACCCAGATATAGGGATAGGCTTAGCGAATAGCCTCTCTCGCAAAAGTCGTTATGCTCATGCCATCACCGACAAGGTGGATCTGGGCGAAAAAGAGTGGTTATGGATTTATGCTCAAGAATTTTCTCAAGCTCATCCTGAAATCGAATGGATGATTTTTGGACATAGACATTTCCCTTTGCGAAAGTCTCTTCCTAATTCTAAGGCAGAAATGATAAACCTTGGAGATTGGTTGCATTCTAATACTTATTTAAAAATATCAGAAACAGGCGCTGATTTACTTGTCTGGAAAAACTAGTGATGGGGCTTCGACTACTTTTCTTTTTGGGAATATTTTTCCCTGCTGCCTTTCCGCTTATTGCACAAGATACCTTGTTCGCTAATCCTTGGATAATTAAAGCCATTAACAAGCCTTATAAAGATATTGAACTAGATGAAGAAGATAATTTTTATTTGTTAGATACCCGCAATCACCGATTAGCAAAATATTATAGTAACCAAGGTTATGATTCCATACAAACCATTGGAGGCAAGGGTTTGTCGGGTGAAGGGTTAAATGGTCCAACACGTATTCGTGCGACTAACCGACAAAATTTGTATTTGCTCGATACCCAAAATAGGAGGCTATTAATTTGTAATACCAACCTTAAAATATTAAAAGAAGTTAATTTTCTTCAAATGGGAAGCGGTAGCGGAACCTTAGATTTCGATGCACAAATATGGCCGGTGGATATGGAAATTGGAGGAACTGGAGAATTGTTCTTATTAAATCAAGAAGATAACAAAATTTATAAAGTTGACCTTTTTGGGAAATTACAAACCGTATTTGGAGGATTAGATTATGGACCAGGCTCTTTACTAAATCCTTCGGATATGGTGATGACCGAGGATAATCAATTATTGGTAGCAGATTCTTCACAACAAACTGTAAAAGTATTTGACCTATTTGGAATTTACTTATATACCATCGCTACTCCGGTAAATTTAAAATGGCAACATATTACCTCATTTGAAGATCAATTAATTTGTTTTAATGAACAGGAAGCTTATGTATATCACTTGTTTCACCGTACTTGGCACACCTTACATTTTCCGAAACAAACCGGAAGAATTTTGGATATTGAAATGAATGGACGTATTCTGGGTTTATTAACTCCACAAGCCGTAATTTTGTATAGAATACGCTGAGTATGTTAGAAAAATTAGAAGATGTAGTATCCAGATTTGCTGAAGTAGAAAGGTTACTCACAGATCCCTATTTAATTAATGATTTAAAAAAATTTAAAGAATTAAATCGGGAGTATAAAGAACTGAGTTATATAGCTAAAGCCTATCAGGAGTTAAGACAAGTAAAGGCTCATTTAGGACAGTCGAAAGATATAATAGCTAATGAGCAGGATGAGGAATTAAGAGATATGGCTAAGGCTGAGGTTTCTGAATTAGAACCTCGTGTTCTGAGTTTAGAAAATGACCTGAAACAGTTATTAATTCCCAAAGATCCCGAGGATGGTAAGAATGTAATCATGGAAATTCGTGCGGGCACAGGTGGAGATGAAGCTTGTCTGTTTGCCGGAGATTTAAATCGCATGTATCAAAGATATTGCGAAAGGAAAGGATGGAAATACGAGGTGAATGATTTTACTCCCGGACCTTCAGGTGGGTTTAGAGAAATTATTGCTACTGTAATTGGAGAAGATGTTTATGGTCATCTCAAATTCGAGAGTGGGGTGCATCGGGTGCAACGTGTACCTACTACAGAAACCCAGGGAAGGGTGCATACTTCGGCGGCTACTGTCATTGCTCTTCCTGAAGTGGAAGACTTTGAAGTAGATCTGAAAGAAAGTGATATCCGTAAAGAAACTTTTTGTTCTTCGGGTCCGGGAGGGCAATCGGTTAATACTACGTATTCTGCTGTTCGCTTAACGCATATTCCAACAGGTATTGTTGTTTCTATGCAAGATGAAAAAAGCCAAATCAAAAACATGGAAAAGGCTTTACGAAATTTAAGAGCTAAGATTTATGATTTAGAGATGAGTCGCCGGGAATCGGAACAATCCGCGATTCGAAAAACCTTAGTTTCCAGTGGAGATCGAAGTGCGAAAATCAGAACCTATAACTTCCCCCAAAGTAGAATAAGCGAACATAGAATCGGTTTGACCTTATACAATCTGCCTACTATTTTGGAAGGTGCTTTAGATGAAATTATTGAGCCCTTACGTATTGAAGAAAATACCAACAAATTAACTGAAGGTATTAACTAAGTAAAGCATCTAATAAACTGATCTTTTCTCCAGGTATTTTTATAAGTAAAAGCGGAAGGGTATCTAGTTCCCTAACAACGGTTTCTGCTGAACTTCCCAATACAGCTGCCGCCGCAGGAGTCATTCCTCTCGATCCCATCACCAATAAATCCGCCGGTTGATGCTGAACATACGCTAATATTGCTTTTGCCGGATCGTCTCCTTCTTCTCGTACTAAAGCCTCGATCATTCGGGAACTATAGTTTTCCCAACGGGATAAGAAGGTCTCATAATTTTCATGACTTAACACGTTCATTTGCGCCTCAGCTTCCTCTTCCGTTTTTCCGATATATTGATATCCTGAGGGCACCCGGTAAATATGTAATGCCCAAATCCTTACAATCTCCTGAAATGGCGTTAAAACCTTTAACACCTGATCACTATGCGTCGAAAAATCAAGCGGAAAAATTATCGTTCCAAATGGATAAAACGTCCCGTTTTCGGGAACCAGGAATACATGATAAGGGGCTTCATGGGCAATTTTTACCAGTGGGTGGGAGTGAGGCAAACTTCCTGAGAGGCGAAGCATGACGAATATATCCGGTTCCTTTGAAGCTACCCATTTTAACAGTTGATCTACTTCCTTGATTTCCCCTGAATCTCCAATCCATTCCGCTGCGCATAAATTAGAAACCCCTAATGTTTTTAACAATGCCTCCGTATTGGGCAAAAAATCTATATTAGTGTTTACGTCGTTATCAGTAGATTCTTTCAAACCCGAATCTTCAATTGCCCATCTAAGGTAGTAAATATGAGTAGCATGAATTTCCGCGGCCAAAGCCG
>RFSG01000054.1 GCA_009924095.1 Sphingobacteriia bacterium | reverse complement strand
CGCTTTTATTTATTTATCGGGATACTCTATTTCATTTTTAACCCCGTTATTTCTACCCCTCTTAATTTCCCTCTCATTTCAAACGGGACGCAAAGATAAAAAGGTTTTTACTTCTTTTCCAACTTTACTTAAATTTTTATTTTCTCCCCTCTTGCCCTAACTCATCCCTACTTTAAGGGCTTTAAAGGTAAGTCCACTTATGCCCATAAGGCAACATTTTTTTTTGAACAAAAAATAAATCCCTGAATTACAGGTAAATCATTTTTTTATTTGCGCCTCTAATTCTTCAATCGCGGCTTCTGCTTCGGGAAAATCAGGTTGTAACTGAAGTGCTATTTCATAAAATTTTTTCGCGTTTTCAAAATCCTTACCATACTCATATAAGGTTGCTAACATAAAATAGGACTTCGAATGATACGGATCTAATCTTAAAACTTTTTCAAAATCCTTTTTTGCTTCAGGAATTAATCCTAAAGTGCGATAAGCATACCCTCGATTATATAAGGCCAAAACATATCCAGGACTTCGGGTTAAGGATCTTGTATATTCTTCAACCGCCAAAAATAAAAGGCTATCCGCAACATAAGCCGATTTCGAATTCTCTGCTGCCGTACTTTTTAACTTCAATCCTTTTTGTAAAAACACCGAAGCCCTATTAAACCGAGCGATAGGATGTAAGGAATCGGCAGTTAACATTTGATTATTATACTTATCTGCTAAAGAAACATTTTTGGCTACCTCAAAGTAATAGGTATATAATTGAGATAAGGTTTTGGAATAATAGGGATCTAAATCTAAGGACTTATTAAACCACACCAAAGCCTGAGAGTAATTCTTTTGTTGATAATAGGAAAGTCCATAAGCAAAAGGATAAGCCGGATCCAAAGAATCCTTTTTCATTGCTACTAAATACCATTTCCGAGCGTCGTTATATTTTTCTTTGAACACCTCCAGATTCCCTAAGGAATAATAGGTTTCTGGATTTTCAGAACCTAAATCTACTGCCTTCAAGAGATATACTTTTGCGGTTGAATCTCGGTTCCCCACTAATTCATAAAAACCTCTTAAATAATACGACTCAGGATCTTTGGGATTAATACTGATTGCCTTTTCAATATCCTGAATCGCTTCTGTCGTTTTACCAGAAGTATAATACAAATAAGATCTTTCTGTAAACAATGCAGGATTCTTAGGATGCATTGCAATTTGCTCGGTTAAACTTAAAATCATTTTACGGATAGAATCTTGACGAATCACCTCCGGATCTTTGTCAACCGCCACTATACTATCGGTTTCCCCTTTAGATTCTGGCTGAAGTTGACATCCCCAACCTATACAAACTCCTATCCCTCCTAATACCCAAATACCAATTCTTAAAAAAGTCTTCACCGACTGTTGTTTACTTTAAAAATTTAAAACGAATGCGAACTATATTTTTGGTTTTTCGAGTAATTCTAACCCTAGAACTTATTCTATAATTTTGGAGATAACAAATTCCTTCTTGATCAGCCAACACAAACTGGTTTTTCCTTTGAGACGTTGAAACTTTTGTATCGGTAAGAATATCAGAAATTTTCTTTCTTCCGGCTAAACCCAAAGGCTTCATGTTATCTCCCGGTTTCCAATACCGAAAAATAAAATTACCGATTATTTTATCTTCATCTATCCAAACAGATGAGATATCCTTATCCTCAAATATTTCCGGATGATCCCAGGATATCTCCCATGAATCAATTATTTCATGACCTGTTATTCTATCTTGAATTGGAATGTAATAACCTTCGGATAAAATAGGTCTGATTAATGGAACTCCAATAATAGAATCATTTTCACGCATCCATAATTTCGTTTTACCGGTGACTTGTTTTCCTTTTTGAGAAGATATAAGCGCAATTATTTCTTTTCTAAGATGAACAGGTTCCCCGCTTTTTTCTAACCAGATCGAAAGTGCCGTAGCATAATTCAACGCTGAAACTTCTGGATAGTGCGTAAGAATTGTAATATTTCCTTTTTCTTCTTTCCAACAGATTTTTTTAATTGGTTCTAATAAATTTGATAATAATATATACTGACGATTATAAACTTCTTTACGATCTACTAATTGTTTTTCCGGATGGGGATGAATCTTAGTAAGCCTGGGTAGAATATTTAATCGAATTTCATTTCTTAAATAATATTCCTCTTGATTAGAGCTATCTTCCCGAAATTTAATCGAATGTTGTTCTGCATAACTTTTTATTTCTGATTTTGTTGCAAAAGCTAATGGACGAATTACCGCCAAATGCTGCACTGGAATCCCTCTAAAAATCTCTTCCTCCCTACCCCTCAACAATTCCATCAATAAAGTTTCCGCCTGATCATCTAAATGATGTGCTAAGATTATTTTAGAAAAATGTTCTTGCGCACATAATTCATAGAAGAACTGATAACGTGCTTCTCGGGCTGCCATTTGAATAGATCGGGAAGAATTGGTTAACTCAACTTTCCGCACAAAAATGGGTAAATTAAACTCACGTGCTAATGCTTCACAAAACGATTGATCCTCATCAGATTCCTCTCCTCTCAAACCATAATTTACATGGGCTAAACCGATTTGGTATCCGCCCGCTAGCAATAGGTGTAACAACACTATTGAATCCACCCCTCCTGAGATACCTAACAATACTTTATCTTGGACCTGTAATAAGTTTTGGTCAGAGATAAATTGCTGCATCTGCAGAAACAACTTGTTGGATTCAGGTTTAGATTTGGATTCCAGCTTCAAAGGTTACTTTTGTGTAAAATTATGAACCCTGTTCTTATTCGCACGCTTCTCATCGGAGTATTTATCTTATTTCTCCACCAGGGAATTAGAGCGCAAACTCAAAGCACACCGGTTGAAATCGAAAATGCAGATGTATTAACCATTGAAAACTCGGATAGTGGTTCTGTAAGAATATTAACTGGAAATGTACAGTTTCGACAAGATACCCTAACCTTGAGATGTGATAGTGCACGTCATTATCCGGAATATAATTTTCTTCAGGCGTTTTCAAATGTAATCATTCAAATTACAGATACCACTCAGCTAAGAGGTAATTATTTGGCTTATGATGGAAATTTAAGAATAGCTGAAATGTATCATCAAGTTAAACTTAAGGATGGAAATACGCTATTAGAAACCGAAAAATTGACCTACTATCGAGATAACGGAATCGCGCTGTATCCACTTCCCGGGAAATTAACCGATGCTGATAATGTATTAACTAGCTTATCAGGAACTTATCATACTCAAGATAATATCGTGTATTTTAAACGTGAAGTTAAACTGGTAAATCCTGAGTTTCGTTTGGAAACGGACACCCTGGGGTATCTGACGACTACTCGCACGGCTATGTTCGTTGCTCCCACGGTAATCTATATGGATAACGATACCTTAAATACCACTTTAGGTGAATATTTTACCCAACAAAGGAAAGCGCTTTTATATAACCGCTCTTCTATCCGAGATTCTGATTATTATCTAACGGCAGATACACTATGGTATTCTGAAAAAACGGGCTTAGGGGAAGCGATTGGAAATGTTTTTCTGTGTAAACGGGATTCTACATTGAACCTTACCGGGGATTGTGCCCAAATCGATAGATTGCAAAATACCACCTTGGTATATGAAGATCCTGTGGTGGTTCAAAAAATTGAAAAAGATACTTTGCATTTGTTTGCCCATCAATTTAAAGCGCTTCAAGATACTGTAGCGAATAAATCCTGGCTTTGCGCATGGCCGCATGTAAAAATATTTATGAAAGATCTGCAAGGCGTTTGTGATTCCTTGGTATATCAGGTGGAGGACTCCTTACTTACTTTAAATCAAGCTCCCGTTTTATGGTCTTCTGAAAATCAAATCACCGGGGATACTATTCGAATCTGGTTAAAAAATAAAGAGATGGATTCCTTAAGAATTTATGCTTCCTGTTTTGTGATTTCTCAGGCGGATAGTGCCGGATATAATCAGGTTAAAGGAAGACAGATGTATGGAAAATTTAAAGATAACGCCTTACATAAACTTAAAGTGAATGGTAATGCTGAGAGTATTTATTTTAGTAAGAATGAGGAGAAGAATACTTATGATGGGGTAAATAAATCTTTAAGCAATGAGATTTTAATTTATTTTGAAGAACAGAAACCCAAGAAAATATCCTTTTTATCCAAACCTGAAGGATCATTTATTCCTTATTATGAAGTGTATGAAAATCCTCCTTTGTTAGAAGATTTCAATTGGCAGCCGGAACGAAGGCCAGTACTTATAAAATAAAAAATTATTCCGAAGCAGGTGTTTTGGAAACCCAATACAAATCAGCCGACTGATTAATAATTGTTATCACACCTGCACCCAAGATGGCAGTCCAAAAGTTAGGGATAATAATTCCATCTATCCATCCTCCAACCCAATAAAACAGAATCGTTGAAGCTAGCCAGGCTAGTGCTTCAGGACCCACAGACCTTACGGGAATAAGCAATAATCCTAAAAGAGGTTTACCTAATAAATTAACCAACCCCAACACTAAGCTAAAGGTAAATGCGGCATCCGGAGTCTTCACCTGTATGCCTATTACCAAATAAGCTGCGGCATATACTGCTAAACTACCGATTAACCATTTCAGCATCCATTTCATCTTATTTGTCCGTAAAGATTGCGTTGAACACTTGGGTAAGTTGGGAATAAGTTGGGAGTTGAACTGAGGTTTCTATTTCAGGTTTATCTCCTGCGGTGATCAAGGTATGAAAGCCCATTCTGCCGGCTTCTGCGATTCTTTGTGCAATTCTAGGTACGGGTCGAATTTCACCGGTAAGCCCAACTTCAGCTGAAAATATAGTTAAGGGTGGAACTGGAATATCCAACAAAGAAGAGGCAACGGCCACTGCAACGGCCAGATCAACTGCCGGATCTTCGGAACGGATTCCTCCCGTAAAATTCAGGAACACATCCCGATTACCCAGCCGAAACCCACATTTTTTTTCGAGAACAGCCAACATCATATTGAGGCGACGTTGGTCATACCCTGTTGCTGAGCGTTGAGGACTTCCATAAGCAGATTCTGTGACCAATGCTTGAATCTCCAACAACAGGGTTCGAGATCCTTCCAAAGTGGCAGCCACCGCAATACCTGGGGTTGGATCCGACATATGACTCATAAAGAGCTCGGATGGATTCAACACTGGTGTTAATCCTTTCTCCGTCATTTCATACACTCCTAATTCCATGGTTGATCCAAACCTATTTTTTAGGGTGCGGATAATTCTAAATTGTTGATGCCGATCTCCTTCAAAAGTGAGAACCGTATCTACCATATGTTCCAACAGTTTAGGACCTGCTAAGGCTCCATCTTTGGTAATATGTCCAATTAAAAAGAAGGGAATACCGGTTGATTTTGCTACCTGCATAAGCTTCCCAGCGGTTTCTCTTATTTGAGCAACAGACCCAGGAGTAGATTCAATTTGGGTAGAATATAAAGTCTGAATAGAATCCACAATCACCAGATCTGGACGTAAGCGAAGGACTTGTTCTAACACTAATTCCAGTTGGTTTTCAGTATAAATCCATAAGCCTGAGTTATCGCCTTTCAAGCGTTCTGCTCGCATGCTTAATTGAGCACTAGACTCTTCACCGCTAATATATAACACAGAATTACCGGGCAATTCCATAGATAACTGGAGCAACACGGTGGACTTACCGATTCCAGGTTCTCCTCCCAATAATACTAAAGACCCTGGAACAATCCCACCGCCCAACACACGATTCATTTCAGGATCGGGGGTTACTAAACGATTGCCCGGAACGGGAGGAATATCTTCAAGCTTGATAGGAACAACAGGTTCCGGTGCTACCCAACCCTGGAGTTTTCGAGTTCCGGTTTCCATCACCTCCTCCAACAAAGTATTCCATTCTCCGCAACCTTTACATTTGCCTTGCCATTTTTCATGTGGCGTTCCACAAGCCTGGCACCTGAAGGTTGTTTTTGTTTTAGACATTTTTAGGGGATAGATGTATTCTGTCTTGATATGATTTTAGTCCGGGTAGATTTGACCTTAATCCTTCCTCCACCGTACCCATAAACGCCCAATTTCCGTTTTCGAGCCAAACTATTTTATCGGCAATAGATTGTACGGTTGCCCAATCATGCGTCGAGATAATACTAGATACGCCTGTATTTTGGGCTAACTCTTTTATCAAGACATCAATGGCATGCGCATTTTCCGGATCCAACCCGGCGGTAGGTTCATCAATTAATAATATTTTCGGTTGCGTCATCATGGCTCTCCCAATTGCTACTCGTTTTTGGCTCCCTCCAGATAATTGGTAAGGATATCTATTCATCCATTCGGGTAAGATTCCTAAACGTTCCCCTAATGCTTCCACCTGTTTTCTGATTTCGCTGGGCTTTTGATTGGAATTTTCCAATAACGCAAGTCCCATATTTTCCCAAACTGTTAATTGGTCAAACAAGGCACTATCTTGAAAAACCAATGAAACTTCTTGAAAATTTGAAAGGTAATTAGACTTAGAAATCTGTTTTCCTACAATAACCACCTCTCCTGCATTTGGGGTTTGTAAGCCAGCAATAACTCGAAGAAGTTGCGTTTTCCCGGCTCCGCTTTTCCCCATTAATGCTATTGTTTCTCCAGGATGTAAGGATAGCTTTAGTTGATTAAATACAGGTATTCCAGAAAGGGTAAGGGAAAGGTTGGAAATCCTTAGGATCTCATCCATAGCGAAGTTTACGCCCGGGTAATAATTTTATCTGTGGAGGAACATGATTTAATGCACTCAGCCTTGCAACAGAGGTTTTATATTTATCTGCAATCGTTTTTAAGGTCTCCCCTTCTTTCACAATATGATAAGCACTGCCGGTTCCGCGAATAGCTTTTAGGTGTTCGAACCAAGTTGGATCTATCTTGAGCGCTGAGGTTAAAACGGTGTGGTTTTCAAAATCTAAAAAACGGGTAGGCTCCAGTCGTTCTCCCATAAATAATACCTCAAAATGCAAATGAGGACCTGTAGATTTTCCGGTACTTCCTCCTAAAGCAATGGGATCTCCGGATATTACTTCCTGGCCTTCCTTTACGATAGCAGCAGATAAATGTCCATATAAAGTTTCCAACCCATCATGATGTGCGATCACCACAAAATTTCCATACCCCGGTTCATAACGTACTACCCGAACGATCCCATCTAAAGCTGATTTAACGGTATCCCCAGTTCTTAACTCTAAATCTACCCCATAATGAAATCGGTGTCCAAATAAATTCCTAAATCCAAAACCGGAATTAACATCGCCTGCAACCGGAAAGGTGAAATAGATAAACCTGTTCCCTTCAAAACTTTCTAGATTAACTTCAAATGTATCTCGAGTTCGACTTAAATCAAGACCGTAAATATTTATTTTATGATCGTTCCAACAAACGGATAACTTATCACTGAAATCGAACAAATCTGCATCCATTTCATAGGTTACTGTATCTTCGGAATCCGCTACAGGCTTAGGAGAAGGGGGTAAATACGCATGTGCTTGAACTCCCATTCCAATTCCGAAAAAAAAGAATAACAATATTCGAAAAGGAATACTTTGGAAAGTAAAATTCACAGGTGAATTGTTAGATAGATTCAGGTTCTAAATTACATAAGAAAAGGTTAATATTCAACCCTGTTGAATTGACTTATGGCCAGATTGCATCCAGGTGTACAACCACAGAATTAAGGTATTCAGTGAAAAACCAAACCCAAAATCTTCAACGGGTATGGTAAATACTCTTAATCCCAATTGGAAACTTTCTCCATAAAGTACAATCGGTCGGGCGGTGAGAAATCCATTAAAAATTAGGGTGGTTAATATAATTAAACCTTGGAGGTACCAAAAATTCACCTGCCGGGTTAAATATGTTTTGGTAACCTGGTCTAGCAGAAAAAAAAGTCCGGAGGCAAGGAATGTCAATCCAGTATATTCGTATCCTTTTCCGATCCACAATATCAACCCTACTCCACCTAATAAGCCCGCATACCGTAAGGGATTAAAATTGATATCGTCATCTTTTCCCTTTCTATAAAAACGAAGTACCTCCCACATAAATAAGGCGGCGAAAGGAACTACCAAAAAGAATAAAATCTCCTCAATAGGTAATTCAAAAATTCTCGTTTCCATCACATAATCAGGATTAAATCGCCAATGTCCTCTTGAGACTGCCCAAATATCCCATCCGATATACAACATCCCTATTAAGAATATCGCAGTGAATCCAAATTTCCATTTTTGAACAAATCGAACTTTACGATCAAAAGAGGAACAAAGCGGACCTATCATGATTAATAGATCGAGAATTAAATATTCATATCTTCCCATGTATTCAGGTTTGTGTATTTTTAGGGTATGAATCAAAGTTACCTGGAAATAATTCCCGGAAATATTAAAACAGCAGAATTACATAGTTATTTATTAAGTGTAATTGCTCCGAGACCGATTGCTTTTGCGAGCACCCTAAATAAAAAAGGGGAAATTAATCTATCGCCTTTCAGTTTTTTTAATGTATTCTCTGCTAATCCTCCGATTGTAATATTTAGTCCGTCGCGTAGAGTTAGGGATAATTCCGGAAAAGATACTTTACGCAACGTAATGGAAATTCCTGAGGTATGTATTAATGTGGTGAATTATGAATTAACCTGGCAGATGAATTTAGCTAGTAATGAATATCCTACAGGTACGAATGAATTTATTAAATCGGGATTAAATTCAATTCCTTCTCATTTAATTAAGCCTCCTCGTGTTCAAGATTCCCCAGCACAAATTGAATGTAAAGTAAAAGAAATAAAACCCTTATCTGCTCAAGCCGGTGCTGGAAATTTAATTATCTGCGAAGTGGTTTGTTTACATATTAATAAACAAATATTAGGGGAAGATGGAAAAGTAGATCCCAGTAAAATAGATTTAGTGGCAAGGATGGGAGGAGATTGGTATTGCAGAGCTGCCTCTCCACATTTATTTCAAGTGGAAAAACCATCCAGAATTCCAGGAATTGGTATTGATGTACTTCCTGCAGAAATTAAAAACTCACCTTGGCTTAGTGGGAAATATTTAGGGATGTTGGGAAATACAGAGAGTCTCCCCATCCCAATCGAAATTGCCGAATTTAAACTAAATAGATTACCTGAATTAATTAAGCAATATCAAATATCCGGAAATGCTAAATCAGAATCTCAATTTATTCAGGAAGAAATAATTAATTATTTGAATGCCGGACAAAAATCAAATGCGTGGTTACTACTTTGTGCGTTTTATAATTTTTATTGGGAAAGAAATTAATCTTTTATTGAAGATAATTTAGCTTTTTCAATTGCAACATTAAATTCAAATCCGATTAAGATTACATTGGAAATCCAGAACATCCAAACCATTAATACCATTACGGCAGATAACGTCCCATATATTTTATTATAATTTCCAAAATTCGCCATAAATAATCCAAAGGCGATGGTAGCAATTAAGGCTAGAAAAGAACCTAATAAAGCACCGGGACTAAAAAATTTCCACCGTTTTTCTCGAGAAGGAATAAAGTGGTAAATTATGGCAAACGCTACCCATAATACCCCAAAAGTCATTAACGTATCCGCTATTCGAATTGCAGCTGCCCCAATATGCGGTAAGGGGGTGTTTTCTAAATTTAAATACCCCATCCAAACTTCTGCTGTAATTACTACACTTAATGCCATCAAAAAAAATATGGTTAATAACCATACCATTCCCATGGCCAATAATCTTGCCCGCACAACATTTCGACGGGTAAATCCAGCTTCATTTCTATCAAACGTGTACATCATTACTAAAATTCCACGCGTGGCACTAAACGCCACTAAAAAAAAGGAAATAGATAATAAACTAGAACGATTTTCTTCCATGGTAATCGTTAAAGTATCATATACCAATTGAAATCCTTCATCGGGTAAATATTGTCGCATAAATAGCAATACCTCTTGTTGTAAATTATCAATAGGCATTAAGGGTACTAGGGTAATTAAAAATATTAATCCTGGAAATAAAGCGAAAAAGAAATTAAATGCCATTGCTCCTGCCCGAACAGAAAATTCGGAGGATTGTAATGCTGTCCACATAAAGGCAACTGTATCGCCTAAGGTTACAGAATTATCGCCAGGAAGTGGAAGTCGGCCTATTTTATTTAATTTATTTTGAAAATAGGATTTATATTTTGATAAATTAAAGATCATATTTCCAATGGGAATATAATGCAGATAAAAAATCAGGAGGTGCTTTAACCGGTCGTTTGGTTTGTAAACTAAAAAAGACCAAGGTTACCGTTCCAGTGGTTATGATAATATTTTCGGGATTATATATTTCGTGATCAATTTCTATACTTGCACCAGGTATTTTTCGAATAGCAGAAACAATGGTTAATTCATCATCATAAAAAGCAGGCTTTAAATAATTAATTCTTAAATCTCGAACGGGAAGTAAAATCCCCCATTCCTCTTCCATATTACGATAAGATAATCCTAAGGAACGAATTAATTCAGTTCTGCCCATTTCAAAATATTGCGCATAATTTCCATAATATACATATCGCATTTGATCAGTTTCTGCATATCTTACTCGAACTTTTATTTCATGTTTTACCATATGATTTAATTTATGTGGGCTTCTGTTAACGCTGCCTGATATTTTCTAGCATTTAGAAGATGCTCTTGATAACTCTCTGCAAACCGATGTTGTCCGCTGAAATCTTCTTTAGCACAAAAGTATAAATAGTTATGGTTGGCCGGTGTTAAACAAGCAGATAATAATTTTTGATCTGGATTACAAATGGGACCAGGAGGTAAGCCTTTATTTCTGTAGGTATTAAAAGGAGATTCTACGGAAAGATGTATTTTTAAGATTCTCTGTAAAGCAAAATTTTTGACAGCATATTTAACGGTTGGATCTGCTTGTAAAGGCATTCCTAAGCGCAAGCGATTTAAATATACCCGCATGATGATTGGCCATTCCGCAGGAACTTGACTTTCTTCCCCAACAATAGATACTAAAGTGATAAACTGTTGAGGAGTTAACCCTAAGGCTTTTAGTTTTTCAATTTTAGCAGGACTCCAGAATTTTATATTAAAAGCATTTATCTTTTGTAATAATTGGGGAGGGGTAATTGACCAATAAACGGAATACGTTTGAGGAATAAATATTCCGATTAATTGACTACTATCTAATTGTAATTGTTGTAATCCATTCCAATAAAAATAATTTGCCCAATTAGAACTATCTCGATATAATTGTTTATCTAAAAAAGAAAATATCTCCTCAACTGTATGTACTTTTTTAAATATTAATTGAATTGGATCCTGATGATTTCCGGCAATTTTTCGAAATAAATTCCAGTAAGAATAATTAGGCTGAATATTAAAATACGCAGGCCCAATGCTGTCATGTCCCTTACCGGATAAAAATACCAAAGCATTAAAAGTAGTAGGAAATGGAATTAAATGATTTAAGGCTATAGAATCCCCAACCTGAGATACGGGTATTTTGGTAGATAAATAAAATGGGGTATTTTTTGTATTACGATTAACGGGCAATAAAAATATACTTGTAATAATTCCAATCCCTAAAAGTAATAGGGATACACAAAAACCTATCAGGAGTTTCTGTGAATTATATAGATTTTTGGGGGTCAAAAGCGGCAGTCCAGGCTAACATTCCTCCTGTTAAATTACGTACTGCAGAAAATCCCAAGCTTGTTAAATATTGTTGGGCTTGACCACTTCTTCCGCCACTGCGACAATACATTACGATTTCTTTATCTTTAAATTCAGACAATTCTTCTGCACGAGCAGGTAAGGTACCTAATGGAATTAATTGTGCATCTAGGTGATAGGCCTCATATTCATGAGGTTCTCTAACATCAATCAACATAGGCGCGGTGCCTGCATCAATTCTTTCCTTTAATTCATGGATACTAATGTCTAACATAAGAAACCTTTTTTTCTAGAACTAAATCTAAACAACCAAAACCTTCATTTCCCAAAGTTCCAATCCCTGCATCATAAACAAAATTCTGAACATCAGGATGGGCATATAAGGTAAAGGGAAATAAATAAGCTTTTACCTTTTTTTCTCCTACATCCAATACTCTACCTAATTTCTTCTTATTGACTTTTAATTTTTCAATATAAGCGGAATCTGGTACCACCTGGAATCTTGAATAATTCTCATATTTAAAATTTCCCCAACGATAACTTTCCATACGATCTAATAAAGTATCATATAATAAATCGGAAAATTGCTCTGAATAGGGATTTAATAAATCTACGGGAGCACCTGGTTTTACGGTAGGATCAAATAATACCATGGGAGATAAGGAAACGTAACGTGTTTCTTCCTTTAATTGCAATACCTCGGCATATTCATACGCTTCAGGGGACAAAACCATATCGTGCACCTGAAATTTTTCTAATTGCATTACATATTCCACCAATCGTTTCAACCACTGTTCATTAGGGGTTGAAATCATTACGTGTATTTGATTGGTATGAAAAAACAAAAAATTACTTTCACATTTATTTAATCCTTTTAAGGAAGAGAAAGTATATAAGTCAAAGGAAATATCATACGGATCTTGAAAACAATCAAGTATCCACGCACGAATGTTGGCAGCCATCAAAGGTTGATGATACACTGGAACAGCGTTTCCTTTTCCTATTCGTCTAAAATGAAACCTCACCTTCATAAAAAAACTCTTTCGATACTGGAAGGTTCAAAGATTTTATTCGATTTAACTTAATATCTCCAACAAAATCAAAAAAACCAGTACAAAAGTAAGTATAAATTTAACGTAAAGTTCAAATATTGGTCATACGTTAAATCTGAAATGCAAAATATCTCCGTCAGCAACAATATAATCTTTCCCTTGTACAGCTAATTTACCGGCTTCTTTCACCGCTAATTCAGATCCCAAGGTAATAAAATCAGCATATTTAATTACTTCCGCTCGAATAAATCCTTTTTCAAAATCGGTATGAATTACTCCTGCTGCTTGAGGTGCGCGTGTGCCTTCCGGAATTGTCCATGCTCTCACTTCTTTTACCCCAGCGGTAAAATAGGTTTGTAAGCGTAATAAATTATAGGCATCTCTAATTAAGCGATGCATGCCTGGCTCCGATAATCCAATGGCTTCCAAATATTCTTTTCTTTCCTCAGCATCTTCTAATACCGCTATTTGAGATTCAATAGCTGCGGATATTATAATCACCCCTGCTTGTTCAGCTGCCACTGCTGCTTTTACTTTTTCTACCCATTCATTTCCATCTACTACACTGGCTTCATCCACATTACACACATACAATACGGGCTTGGTGGTAATTAATCCTAAATCAGAAACCATTTTTTGATCTTCTTCAGAAAGAACTAATTCCCGCGCTGATCGTCCCTCATTTAGTAACTTTTTATATTGATCCAGAATTTCTAATTCTCTAACTGTATCACGAGAAGCTCCCCCTTTAAGATTTTTGGATGTTTTTTGAATTCTTTTTTCGAGGGTTTCTAAATCTTTTAATTGTAATTCGGTATCAATAATTTCTTTATCTCTAACGGGATCTACTCTATTTTCTACGTGGATGATATTTCCATCTTCAAAACATCTTAACACATGTAAGATGGCATCACATTCTCGAATATTGGCCAGAAATTGGTTTCCCAATCCTTCTCCTTTACTAGCCCCTCTTACCAGACCGGCGATATCTACGATCTGCACAACCGTAGGTTGCACTTGTTGAGGCTTCACCAATTCTGCAAGTTTATCCAAACGTTCATCTGGAACGACAATCACTCCAAGGTTAGGCTCAATGGTACAAAACGGATAGTTTGCCGCTTCTGCCTTGGCGCTCGATAAAGCATTGAACAAGGTTGATTTTCCTACATTGGGTAAACCCACAATACCACACTTGAATCCCATAAATATTTCGTTTTAAGCAGGGGCAAATTTCAGGGGAATCGCCCGATTATCCAAACCTTACTGTTCCCGAATAAAATCAGGAAAAGTAACCCTATAAATTTTACGAGTCTTCCCAGTTTCCCGATCTAACTCATACATCACCCCATTAATGCGATTGCCCTCTACACCCGATTTATATTTTTGAGGAGTTTGATATAAGAACCGATTGATGGCAGTATCCTTATCCATCCCGATCACACTCACATGAGGCCCTGTAAATCCAGCATCTGTTATATATCCCAAACCTCCTGGAAATATCTGCTCATCCCCAGTTGGAACATGCGTATGTGTTCCCGACATCGCACTAATGCGACCATCCACATACCAAGCAAACGCTAACTTCTCAGCGGTCGCCTCGGCATGAAAATCTACAAAACTATATTTTACTTCGTCTTTTAATTTAGGAATAACCCAATCTGCCGTACGAAAAGGACATTCAATTGGGTTGTTAAAAAACACCTGACCCCGCAAATTAATTACGCCTATTTTATCTCCACCTTCCGATTCGAATATTCCATATCCTAAACCCGCTACTCCTCTGGGATAATTTAAAGGACGTAATAAGCGCCTCTCCGTTTTTAAATAAGGAATAATCATATGTTTATCGAAGGAATGATCTCCTCCGGTCAACACATCGATTCCGGCAGCAAACAAACGATGGCAAATGTCCTCATTAAATCCCCTGCCTTCATGGGAATTCTCCCCATTGACGATTACAAAATCAGTAGCATACTTTTTTTTCAAGGAGGGTAACATCTGCTCTAATATTTGAACCCCACCCTCTCCTACTACATCTCCAATAAACAAGAGATTAAACCTACTCATGATTTGGTTTGTGGCTTTCCTATATATCCTAACACTTTATATAATAGTTTCGCACAAGTATATTCGGTTAATTGAGAATGCGGTGCAGGTAACAACTCAACAATATCGAATCCTAAGATTTTTCTTTTCGCACAAACTTTTTGTAATAGGCGAGTTCCTTGTTTCCAGGAAAGTCCTCCTGGTTCTGCTGTCCCTACGGATGGCATTACCGAGGGATCAAATCCATCTGCATCAATGGTAATATACACATGAGGATGCAGAGAATCCATGACACGTTTTAGCCATTCCCCTTTTCTATCCATTTCATGGGCATAAATGGTAGTCACCTGAGGATGGTTTTTACAAACCTCTGCCTCTTCTTTACATTGCGCACGAATCCCCACTTGAGTTAAAGAAACGCCCAATTCCAAACAACGCGCCATTACAGAAGCATGCGAAAAACGGTTGTCATGATACGATTCGCGTAAATCACTGTGTGCATCAATTTGAAGGATGGAAAACTTGTTTCCAAATCTTTCTACAAATGCTTTTAATACTCCAAAAGTTATGGTATGCTCTGCCCCTAGCGTAACAACAAACTTACCGGCTTCTAATAAAGGCAAGGTTTGTGCAGCGATAAACTCCATCGCTTCTGCATCGGTTTTATTCCCGATTTCCATAGCAGGTAACGTAGCAATCCCCCCAATTTCAGAAATCGTTTCTGATCCTAATTCTTCATCATAAAACTCCACAAAATGAGAAGCTGCTAATATCGCTTCCGGACCTTTGGCGGATCCTTGTAAATAGGAAGAAGTATGTTCGTAAGGAATGGATTGAATAACGACAGGTGACGTTTCAAAAGCCGATAACTCAGCAGGTAGGGCTAAAAAGTTTTCAGAAATATCTAATACTTGCATAGTAACAAAGTTTAATACTTTAAAGAAAGATTTCCTTAAAAGTTGCGTAAAACAAATATATTAAACTGAAATCTGTACTATGATTATTCTAACAGATTAAAAAATCAGACGGGATTATTCCTCCCAACGAGGAGCTTTAGATCCTTCGTCATTGTCTTGATTTCTGTCGAATTCATCATAATCGTATTCTGGCATAAACTCAGTCTTAATCTTATCTACGGTTTCAGACAAGGTTGCCAAAAATTTATTGAAATCTTCTTTGTATAAAAATATTTTGTGCTTTTCAAATTCAGGATTACCATCAGAAGAAAACTGACGTCTTTTACTTTCTGTAATAGTGATATAATAATCCTTTGCTTTCGTAGCTCTTATATCAAAATAATAGGTGCGTTTTCCAGCACGTATTTTTTTGGTATAAATTTCGTCGCGTTCTCTGTCTCGGTCTCTATTAAAATTTTCCAAAGCGATCTTTCTCTTACTCTCGGAGCAAAGATAGACACAAAAAACAAGGGCGCAAACCAAAAGGAACGAATAATCTATTTTAATGGTATTTCTTTTCATCCGTACCTTTGTAGAAATTAAATGTAAAGCGATTTCCCCCTATGCAATTATATACCGAAATAACCCCGAACCCCGCTACCCTCAAATTTATCACAGATCGTATCCTGTTACCTGAAGGAACTGCTGATTTTCCGAATTCAGAACTTGCTGAACAATCTTTGTTAGCAAAGAAATTATTTCAATTTCGATTTGTTTCTTCTGTATTTATCGGTAGGAACTTCGTGACCATTACGAAATTGGAGGAATTTAAATGGGAAGATTTAATTCCAGTAGTAAAAGATGCTATTCGTGCATTTTTAGAAAGTGGTCAACCCGTCGTGAGCCAAATCACTACTGCTACGTATACCTCTGATGCTGATGATTCTGAAATTGTTCGCAAAATCAAACAATTGATAGATGAAAATGTAAGACCTGCAGTGGCAATGGACGGTGGAGATATTGTATTTAAAGGCTTCGAAGAAGGGACAAATGATGGGTAGTTGCCAAGGTTGCCCCTCCTCTACTGCTACTTTAAAAGCTGGTATTCAAGGATTGCTTACCCGCATGATTCCCGAAGTGAAAGAAGTAGAATCTGTATAATTATTTATTTATTGCTGTTCACCTGAACTTTCAATTTAACACTTTGGTTATTTTCAATAATAACTGAAAGTTTATGGTAACGGATAAAGTAGTATTAATTACGGGTGCATTTTCTGGGATTGGTAAAGCAATCGCCGAGATTATGATGCAAGCACAAGCGAAAGTAGTTGCCGTAGGAAGAAATGGAGAAAATAAAGTACCCAGTTTCCGCAGCAATTATTTACCCGTAATCAGAAATATAAAATCAAAGGAAGATGGGGAGGCGATTGTTGAATTTGCACTCGAAAAGTTCAAGCACATCGACATTATTTTACATTGTGCTGGAAAAGGAATTCTCAAACCCGTAACCCAACTCCAATCTTCAGATTTTGAAAAAATGATGCAGGATAATTTTTTTAGCGCCTTGCATGTAACGCAAGCAGCACTTCCGCATTTAATTTCCAGAAATCAAGGAATGTTAATTTATTTTCCGGGAATATTAGGAAAAACAACCATGCCTCAATCTGCTGCTTATTCAGCCTCTAAATATGCTTTAACTGGATATGCAAAGAGTTTAAAAGAAGATTTAAAAAGAACTCAACTTCGAATCTCCACCTTGTATTTTGGAGGGGTTAATTCAGAATTTTGGAATGAAATTGATTTGTCTGTCAGAAAAGATCAATTTATTTCTGTACAAGAAGCTGCCCGTGCAGTTTGGTTTGTATGTCAACAAAATGATAATGGGGTTTTATCTGAATTAGTTTTACAACCATTTTCGCATCAAGCGATTTAATCTAAAACCAGGTGGAAGCAGAAAGTTTTTCAAGTAATTCCAGCATTTCCTGTTCAGTACTATTTTCCAGTACTTCACTCCATAAATCCCCACTATTAATCCCTGAGGATTCTAATAAATTCACCAATTCTTTTTGTTCCTCCGGATTATTTTCAACCGAATCCTTATTCATCTTACTAATGTAATAAGTATTTAATTGAAATTTACCTTTTCCCTTCGCTTATATTTGCACATATGAAAGTAACAGATTCAGAAAACAAAAAAACCTTAAGTGCTTCTACTCGGTTTAATATTTTATTTATGAAAAGAACCAATCGAGTGGCAATTGTAATGTTCCTTTCGGGCATTTTATACAAATTAATTGACTGGCTCTTTTTATCCTAACCCATGGCATATAAAAATTTAAAGGCATTTATTGATGCCTTGGAAAAAGAAGGGGAATTAGTTAGAATTACCCAATATGTAAATCCTATTTTAGAAATTACGGAAATAACCGACCGTATTTCCAAAAATAATGGACCTGCTTTGTTATTTGAAAATACAGGCACTGGTTTTCCATTATTAATTAATTCCATGGGATCCTATAAACGCATGTGCATGGCATTAGGCGTTAAGGATATGGATGAAATTAGTAAGGATATTGAGTCCTTATTTAAAGAAATGACTTCTCCTAAAGATAGCATTTTAGAAAAGCTTAAAATGCTTCCTAAATTAGGACGCATTGCTTCTTGGATGCCTAAAGTAATCTCTGGAAAAGGGAGTTGTCAGGAGGTAATAAATCTTCAACCCGATTTATTTTCATTACCCATTATGAAATGTTGGCCGGAAGATGGTGGACCATTTATTACGCTTCCGGTTATTCATACCCAAGATCCAACTACGGGCAATCGTAATGTGGGCATGTATAGAATGCAAATATTTGAAAAGAATTTAACCGCTCTGCATTGGCATCGTCATAAAGTTTCTGCTCGGCATTTTGAAGAATATAAAAAATTAGGAAAAAAAATGCCAGTGGCGGTTGCCTTGGGAGGTGATCCTGTATATACCTATGCTGCTACTGCTCCCCTTCCAGATGGCATTGATGAATATATGTTGGCTGGATTTATTCGGAAACAAAAGGTAGAATTGGTGCAATGTATTACCCAAGATATTCAAGTACCTGCAGATGCCGATATTATTATTGAAGGATATGTGGATCCTCAGGAAGAATTAATTTGGGAAGGACCCTTTGGAGATCATACCGGATATTATTCTTTACCCGATTGGTATCCTCGCTTTCACGTTACTTGTATCACCCATCGTAAAGATGCAGTATATCCGAGTACCATTGTAGGAATTCCACCTCAGGAAGATGCGTGGATAGGCAAAGCCACCGAGCGCATATTTTTAGCCCCAATTAAAATGACTATGGTGCCAGAAATAATGGATATGGAACTGCCGATTGAAGGGGTGTTTCATAATTTGGCAATTGTGCAAATCGAAAAAACTTATCCCGGACAAGCCCTAAAAGTTATGAATTCCTTATGGGGTGCAGGACAAATGATGTTTACCAAAATGATGGTCATTGTAGATCAACATACAGATATTCGTAATACTGCCGAATTAGCAAAATATGTAAGTAAACATTTTGATCCACAACAAGATTTAGTGGTCTCTCAAGGACCTACAGATGTATTGGATCATTCTTGTTCCAAAATGGCATTTGGAGGAAAATTAGGAATTGATGCTACCCGAAAATTTCCAGAAGAATTAAGAGGAAATGAGCCCTTAAATATTAATTATGATTCAGAATCGATTCAATTAAAAGCTCTACAATCGGAGTTTCCGGAGATAATAACCATAAATACTAATTTATTAAAAAGTGAAATTTCTCTGGTATTTATTGGAATTGAAAAAACCAGACCGAATCAAGTACCCGAGATAACTGCTGCCTTATTTGCGAAACCGGAATTTAATCAAGTGAAAGTTTTAATATTTCTGGATTCTAATATTGATATTTCACATGTAGGGGATGCATTATGGAGATTTTCGAATAATACAGATGTAAAACGTGATCATATTTTAATTTCTGCAAAAAATAATGATTTAAATGCACATCTGGTTTTAGATGGAACCCGCAAAACCCGTGCACTCGATGGCTTCCAAAGAGATTGGCCCAATATATTAATTTCTGATGCCCCTACCATTGAATCCGTGGATAAACTATGGGACTCCCTGGGATTAGGAACTTTTATCCCCTCTCCTTCTTTGAGATATAAAAAACAATATGAAACCGGCGGAGCAGTGGTATTGGAAAATTAATCTATGAAATTTGATCTCTATCATAAATTAACCTTAGGAATATTCGGATTTGAATTTATTCTCCTCATATTAAACTTCATGGGGATATTCGTTTTAGGAGAAAGAAATGGACTTTCTTTCCTTGCCTATATTCCTTTACTTTTATTCTTATTGATTTTAGGGATGATATTTTATGGAATGTTGAATGCCTTAATTTATAAATGGTTTCTCATAATTCAATTGATTAATTGTTTATTAGCCTGGACCAACATTTATATATTAATGATGGATCATTTAATATAAAGAAATTATTCCGATTTTTGATTCATTCCTTCCCAAACCTTAACATATTTGGCAACCGGATAAAAGGCAGAATAAACTGACCATACCCAACCTGGAAAACCATTTTTCCAATTTCCCTGAAATATATAATGTTTAACAAAATTAAAGGGTAAACTAAAAATTATTTTTGCTGTGTTTCTTGATTTATTTTTTTTAATTAATTC
>RFSG01000053.1 GCA_009924095.1 Sphingobacteriia bacterium | reverse complement strand
TCCTGTTTTAAAACAGGAAGTTTAGCATGGGTAAATCCATTTAATACAAAAAAGCCGCTATCCCATTCGTCATTTCTAACAATATAATCGAAGGCTGCCTGATTATAAGAATCAATTTCTATTTTCGTGGGAATATTAGCACTATAACACATTTATTAAATTATATTTATGCGTATCCAAAATAAAAACAAAAATTAATAAATCAACAACAAATATCCTATTATTATTGTTTTAAGAATATTATTACCCTATTTAAATAATTGTCCTATTTTCTTCCAAACGGAAATCTTCTTCTGAGGTGCATAATTTCTAGGATCCACCTGTAAAAATAATGCTTGTAATTTCTCTACATTCTGCGCTTGCTGAATCAAGGGTATTAACTCCTCCCGAAATCCTTTGTTCATCCAATAATGATAAATTTCTTTATCGGTTGCTATCACCTCTCCACTACGAGAAAATAAATATGAAAATGCCAATTGCTCCATAATATGTTTGGGATAGGCAGCATACAATTGATCCGTCAGTATTAATACTTTTTGTAATATATTATGATCCTGAGTATTAAAACCTAAAACTCCGGCATTATACATACAGGTTTCTTCAGCAATAATTCCATTATACTCCCCTAATTGTTCTACCTTAAATTTACGCGTGAATTTCCATATCTTTTTAAATATGGGATTATGACGCTTTTTTAATTCCCCCTCATTTACATGCATTAATCGTTTGCCTTCAGAAATTAAAGTATTTAATTTTTCTAGTCCAGATAAAAGCACTGTATCGGTATCCAAATACAAAATATTTCCTGAATATTTATTACAAACCTCCATTAACACACATACTTTAACCCGATGTACAAATTGTATTTCACCTCGATATTCCTGAATTAATAGGGGGGTTAATACTTCGCATTTTAATCCAGGAAAATTCCACTGCAAAAAATAATTCGGTTGATCGGTGTACATAATCGGCTGAAAAGTATTTCCTTCAGGATCCTGTTTATATAAGGAAATCAAAGAATATAATGCCTCAGCCAGTATTCCCTCCGAACCATATGCCTGAAAAACAATCGTTAATTTATTTTCTTTCATTCATCATTTAAAGTAGGTAACCGAAAATCAATGGTCCGTTTAAATAAATCCGTTTGTTTTACCACCACCCGAAGAGGATCTCCCAAGCGATAAATCTTTCGATTGCGGGAACCTACTACCCGATAATTTTTTTCATCAAATTCATAATGATCATCTTTTAATTCTGAAAGACGTAATAAGCCTTCGCATTTATTTTCATTTAATTCAACAAATAATCCCCAATTGGTAACTCCGGTGATAATTCCATCAAAAGCTTTTCCAATTTGATCTTCTAAATATTCTGCTTGTTTATATTTTATGGAGGCTCTTTCTGCTTCCGTTGCTTTTTTCTCCATATCTGAACAATGTTTACAGTCCGTTTCCATACTATCCACAGAAGCATCTAAACGATTATCTAAATATTGTTCTAATAATCTATGCACCATCACATCCGGATACCTTCTAATCGGGCTGGTAAAATGTGTATAGAATTTAAATCCCAATCCATAATGACCTACATTTTTAGTAGTATAAATTGCTTTGGCCATAGATCGAATGGCAATAGATTGTACCACATTTTGTTCGGGTTTTCCTTCTACCGCATGCATTAAATCATTTAAACTTTTTACTGCTTTTTGGGGATCGTCCACATCTAAATCATATCCAAATTGTTTAACAAAAGTTTGAAGGTTTTCTAATTTTTCTGAATTCGGTAAATCATGTATTCTATATACAAATGCCGGAGGTGTTTTTTTTCGTAAACCATGCGCCCAGGTAGCCACAGATTTATTCGCCAACAGCATAAAATCTTCAATTAATTTATGCGCATCTTTTCTGATTTTTAATTCCACCGATAAAGGTTTTCCATTGGGATCTAATTTAAATCTAACCTCATCGGTTTCGAAACTAATAGAGCCTCCTGCAAATCTTTGTTTTCTTAAAATATGTGCAATTTTATTTAAATGCATTAATTCCTCTGCATATTCACCCGATTCAGCATCTAAAATAAATTGTACTTCTTCATACGCAAATCTACGGTCGCTATGAATAATCCCTTTGCCAAACCATTGATCAACCACTTTTCCTTGTGGGGTAAATTCAAATACTGCTGAAAACGTAAGCCTGTCTTCTTTAGGACGAAGGGAACATAAATCATTTGACAATATTTCCGGCAACATGGGAACGGTTCGATCTACCAAATAAACCGAAGTTGCTCTGGATTTTGCTTCTTTATCTAAAGCGGTTCCGGGTTTTAAATAATGCGTTACATCAGCAATATGAACCCCTACACTTAAATTCCCATTTTCTAATGGCTCATAAGAAATTGCATCATCAAAATCTTTTGCATCCACCGGATCAATGGTGAACGTAAGTATATTTCGAAAATCACGACGTTGTTTAATTTCGGAGGCAGTTATTTTTTTAGGAATGGCATCTGCTTCTTGTTGTACCTCCTCGGGAAACTTTTCTTCAAATCCATACTGCAATAAAATTGCATGCATTTCGGTATTATGTTCCCCGGCTTTTCCGAGCACTTGCACTAATTCCGCTAAGGGCAATTCATGATTCCAATGGATGAACCTGATCTGAACTTTATCTTTATCCTGACCCTTAACACCGGGTTTAGGCATTACTTCAAATTCTTGTCTGAATCCAGTTTCATCCACCCAAGCTTTTAATTGGTGCCCAAAAACCCGAAGTGTGGCAATAAATTCAGTTCGGGCACGGGATATAACCTCCATCACTTCTGCTTCTGATCTCCTACCCCGACCCGCAGGTTTTATGCGTATTTCCACGGTATCCCCCGGGAATGCATCTGCAATCGCACGCTCTGGCACAAAAAAATCTTCAGCATATCCTTCTACTTGAACAAAGCCATACCCTTCCTTGGCAATTCTTAAGATTCCCATCAAACGATCAGAGGAGGGTTTGAATCTATATTTCATTCGATCATCCTGTTCAATTTTTTGTTGATGGAGTAATCGCTCTAATGAATCTTGAATGGCCTTCCGTTCATACACCCCTCGAAGTGCAGGGGCAGCCATAATTTGTTTATCATTAAAATATTTACCGGACCAGGAAGATAAATACGCCAACACTAAGGAATCTGGATTTGGCGGTGTGCTTCCAGAACGTTTTCCTTTTCCTATTTTTTTTTCTTTCATAATTTAAGACACCAATACCCGAAAAACATTACTTATTTGTTTCTCAGGAAAAACAATAGATTAATTACAGGAATATATCCTGAAATTAAATTCATTCGATAATTAGTAAGATATTCAGAATTAAAAATAATCGCCAAAATTATTAAATTATAATTTGGCAATTAATTGTTTAACTTTTGTTAACACAGCCCCATACTGATCAGAGAATTTAATTTTCTCCTCTCCATGCAAATGTTTTAAGGTTTCTTTATACGCCTCATTTGCTTCGTCCCACATTTCTTTAACATCATCCTTTTCATACCCGATATCTTCTCCATCTTCCTTATCCTGTTTAAGGTTTAAAGTTTTCTGCTCAAGCGAGTGGATTAAGTGAATTACTTCTTCTAATTCTTCTGTTGTGTATGACATAACGTATAAGATTAACTTACCTGACCAAAGATAAGCAATTAGTTTCCTTCCGAAATAGGCTTAACCGTAATTTCATATTGCGATAGAATGTTCCCGGAGCACTTCGTTCAAAGAGGTTTTTAAATCTGTGGATGCTTTGCGCTGGCCAATGATTAAGGCGCAGGGAACGTGGTAGTTTCCAGCGGGAAAAGGTTTGGGCATGGTTCCGGGAATAACCACCGATCGTTCGGGTATCCAACCTTTATGTACAATTACTTCCGATCCACTTACATCTAAAATATGGGTAGAAGCGGTTACCACAGTATTGGCGCCCAACACCGCTCCGTTTCCTACCCGAACCCCTTCAACAATTATACAACGACTACCAATAAAACAATCATCGCCGATAATCACCGGAGCAGCTTGCACGGGCTCTAATACGCCACCGATTCCAACGCCCCCACTGAGGTGTACCCGTTTACCGATTTGGGCACAAGACCCAACAGTTGCCCAGGTATCTACCATCGTTCCCTCATCTACATAAGCACCAATATTAACATAAGAAGGCATTAAGATTACTCCCTTCGCTAAAAAGGCTCCATACCTACAAATAGCACTGGGAACTACTCTTACGCCTAAATTTTCATACGATCTTTTCAAAGGAATTTTATCATAAAACTCCATCGGCCCCGCTTCCATTACCTGCATCTCCTTTATGGGAAAATATAATAAGATTGCCTTTTTTACCCACTCCAAAACCTGCCAGTTATCCCCTACCTTTTCTACCACCCTTAGCTTTCCTTCATCTAAAGCTTTAATCACCGCTTCAATAGCCTCCCGAACTTTGGGTTCCTGCAGTCTATCCCGATTTTCCCAGGCGGATTCAATAATTGATGCCTCCATTTTCGCTAAATTTAATTTTACTAAAAAATATTATCCTTAATAATTACCTTCCTATCCCTAAAACCTTGGTATTTTAGAGGTCTGTCCACGAAAATACAACTTGTCTCGTATCCGTCGAAAAAAAATACTCTTAGCATCGGTATTAAATCCCGTTGACCATGTAAGAATTTATTATCGGGAAGCTATGTCCTTAGCCAACGCAGGATATGATATTCATATTTATGGAAATTCGCCTACCCAATCCATCGCTTCAACAGATAATATTACTTTTCACATTCACCCTGTTCCCAAAAGATTCTCTATTGAAAGAGCTTTATCCCAAAATGCCTTTAGAAACGTTCTGAAAAATATTCAGCCTGATATATTACATATTCATACGCCTGAATTAATTCTGGAAGCTTTGAAATGGAAAAAAGAAACCGGTAATATATTAATTTATGATCGGCATGAAGCGTATCCTTTACAAACGCTGAATCCGAAATTATATCCATTCGGATTAAATTATTTATTACCGAAATGGATTAAATATCTTGAAAATAAAATAGATAAAAAAGCAGAGGCAATTATTGTGGCAGAAGCAGGATATTTAACTGAATATCCCTGGAAATGTGCTAATATAGTTTGGATCCGAAATTCGTGTCCGTCCGTAGAAAATATTGAATTCCCGCCTTTTCCAGAAAAACCTTATTTATTAATTGCTGGAAATTTAGATCCTTCTTGGGGATTGTTAAATGCCTTAAAAATATGGGAAAAATATTTCCAATCGTATCATTTAATAATTGCAGGATATTGTCCACAATTAGGAATAAGAAAAGAATTAAATGCTTGGGCAACAAAATATAAATCCATACAATTAATCGGAATTAATTCTTTAATACCTTGGACAAAATTAATGGGATGGATGAAAGGTGCTTCCGGATTATTAGCACCCTTTCCAGATCAGCCTTTTTTAAGGGGTAAAATGCCTTCCCGATTTTATGAAGCTGGGGCAAATGGAATTCCAATTATTGCGGAATATCGGGAAGAATGGTTCCAATATTGGTCTCCGTTTGAGATGATATATACCCCAGAACAATTTTCCGCCTTACCTGCTATTCCTACTCCTACCCCTCCTTCCGACACTTGGTCCTGGGAATTAGATGCCCAACAATTATTGAATTTATACGAGGATTTGGATGGTGAACACCAGAATTTAACCAAGCCTGTGTAGATTTGCAGGTTATCTAAATCCACTTCCCCACTTCCAACGACTTATGCAAATGGGTATCACCTCCCAAGAAATATTTAATTCCATTTCACAGGAAATCGTAAATCTTCCATTTCCTACTTCTCCTGCTCCTTTGTATCAACCTATGTCATATTTATTAGGACATACAGGAAAAAGAGTAAGACCGGTTTTGGCGGTATTGGCTTACCAGGCTTGTGAAGGGAAAGAACAGGACAAAATGATTTCCGCTTCTCTAGCGCTGGAAATGGTACATAATTTCACGCTGATGCATGACGATATAATGGATCAGGCACCTGTGAGAAGAGGTCAACCTACGGTGCATATTAAATGGGATGTGAATACTGCTATCCTTTCTGGAGATGCTTTATTTGCCTTAGCTTATCCTCAACTCATTACGCCTTTCCCAGAAGTAGCCGCTCAAATGGTGAGGTTCTTTACTGACGTGGTGGTCGGGGTTTGTGAAGGTCAAATGGAGGATATGGTAATGGCACAAGAACCCCATGTAAGTATTCCGGAATATATTGAGATGATTCGCAAGAAAACGGCAGTACTGATTGGTGGTGCATTGGGATTAGGCGCGATTGCGGCACAAGCGAAGCAACCATTTGTTGACGCTTTATATCAAATAGGAGAATTAATGGGAACCGGATTTCAATTACAAGATGATTTATTGGATATTTACGGTGACCAAACAAAATTTGGAAAACAACCTGGGGGAGATATTATCGAAAATAAAAAAACCTATTTATTATTAAGAGCATTGGAGAAATCAGGAAGATATCAAAAAGAGACTTTACTAAATTGGCTACAATACCAAGAAGATAATTCTGAAAAAGTAAAACAAATCAAAAGTATTTATGATGAATTAAATATTAAATCTGAAACCTCGGAACTTATTGATAATTATTATTCCCGTGCCCAAGAAAAATTAAATTCATTATCGGATGAATTATCCATTACTGAATTACAAGTATATATGAACCACGTATTTCTCCGGGAGAAATAATTATTATGGAAATTTCTTATTTAATTTTGGCGATTACCGCAGGTATTAGCTTTTGGGCATTTCAAGATGCGAGTATTAAAGAAAATTTATTATTATACCCTTATCGAGATTGGAAAAACAACACCTATTATACTTTAATTACGAGTGGATTTATTCATGCAGATTTTAATCATTTGTTATTTAATTTATTGAGTTATTATTTTTTCGCTCCGGCATTATCCCAACAAATTGGGGGAATACCCTTTTTAGGATTATATTTTTTTAGTTTAATAGTTTCCGATTTGCCTTCCTTTTTTCAGTATAAAAAGGACCCGACCTTTAGAAGTTTAGGTGCCTCTGGAGCGGTAAGTGCAGTGATATTTGCTTTTTTAGTTAAAAATTTACCCCTTCAGCCTAGTCTTACCATTTATGTTTTCCTGTTTCCTTTACCAGCCTGGTTATTTGGAATATTATTTTTGGGATATAGTTATTGGATGACAAAAAAAGGGGAAGGTACTGTTCACCATGCAGCCCATTTGTATGGTGCTTTAAGTGGGATTTTGTTCATGTTGATCTACGATCCTTTCCTCCTTCAACAATTATGGCACCTGCTACCTCTATGATTTTTATATATTGGTACAATATTTGGCTGCAAAACTTTAAAATTATCCTTTTGAATATGAAACCCTCTTGTTGGATAGCCCTCTTAAGTTTATTATTTTCAACTTTCGTGTATGCTCAGGCATTACCCCCTGTTGCCCAACTTGCGTTTAAACCCGGAGAAAAACTCACCTACAAAGTTTATTATAATTTATTTTCCCTTCAGGCAGGCACCGCAACTTTTGAAGTAAGAGATGCCTTAAAAAAAGTAGGAACCCGTGACTGTTACAATATCGTGGGAACTGGAAAAACTACTGAAGCCTGTGATTTATTCTTTCCGGTTAGAGACCATTACGAAACCTACATCGACACAGAAGCCCTCCTACCCTGGAGGTTCCTAAGAATTGTAAATGAAGGCGGTTTTAAGTTTGATGATTATGTACGTTTCGACCAATATGCTAAAACTGCTACTTCCAAAAAGAACAAAGAAACCAAATATCCCCTTACTCCTCAAACACATGATGTAATTTCAGCTTTATATTATTTTCGAACCATTGATTGGTCAAAAGCAGCAGTGAACCAAACTTTTACCGTGGATTTATTTTTAGATGAAAAAATTCATCAAAACCAAATTACTTATCTGGGTAAAGAAACCATCAAAACCGATTTAGGAAAATTTAGTTGCTTTAAAGTACGTCCGGTATTAATTACCGGAAATGTTTTTAAAGAAAATGCTGAAATGACTATCTGGGTAACTGATGATGCTAACCGAATTCCAATCCGGATAGAATCTGAAATTGTAGTGGGGAAAGTAAAAGCCGATTTAATTGACTATGTAAATATCCGGAATGAATTTTCTGCTCAATTGCGTTAAATTAATTGTGGATAGCTTCTCCCCGTGAACTGTATTTTTGCAATCGAATTCTAAAATATCCTTATGATTAAAATTGGTGTTATTGGCGCCGGGCATCTCGGCAAGATTCATATTCGATTGTTAAAGGAAATTCCAGATTTTTTTTTGGTAGGATTTTATGATCCTGACCCGGAAAAAACCCTGGAAATTCAGGCTCAATATGAAATTCCGGCATTCCCCGATGCTGAAAGCCTAATCTCTCTGTGTGATGCAATTGATATTGTTACCCCTACTCTTTTTCATCATTTTTATGCGGTATCCGGATTAAAAAAATCTAAACATCTATTTATTGAAAAACCCGTAACTGCCACCCTTGAAGAAGGAAAAGAGTTAATAGCACTGGAAAAAGAAGCAAAGGTAAAAGTACAAATCGGACATGTAGAAAGATTCAACCCCGCCTTCCTGGCATTAGAAGGACAAGAATTAACTCCTATGTTTATTGAATGCCATAGATTAGCCCAATGGAATCCCAGAGGTACTGATGTATCGGTAGTGTTGGATTTAATGATTCATGATCTGGATTTAATTCAAAGCGTAGTTAAATCCCCTGTAAAAAAAGTAAGCGCATCAGGTGTAGCTGTTTTAAGCGACACTCCGGATATCGCAAATGCCAGAATTGAATTTAATAACGGCTGTGTAGCAAACCTAACCACAAGCCGCATCTCTATGAAAAACATGCGGAAAATTAGATTCTTCCAACCTAATGGTTATGTATCGGTAGATTTTTTAGAGAAAAAAACAGAACTATATCTTATTGAGGATCCTGCTCTTCCAGATCCAAAATGGGAAGAGGCTGTAAAAATTCCCTTTGGTAGTGAAGGTAATTTAAAAAATCTGGTAATTATTGAACCTCCAATCCCTGAGGTAAATGCAATTCGAATGGAACTGGAAACGTTTGCCGCTGCTATCCGGGAGGAAATTCCGGTTAGAGTTTCTTTATCAGATGGCGTAAATGCCCTGGAAACCGCCATAACCGTGCTTGACAAAATACAAGGCCGATGAGTAATCTTCGCTTATTATTTATTCTCCTGATTATTTCCAATCTAGGATGTAATTGGATTAATCCGATTGAAGATGTGCCTGCTTTTATTTCGATTGGACAAACTGCGGTAAATATTGAGCCCGGTCAACTGGATATTAGAAATCATTCGTTAAAAGCCATTTATACTTATCGCCAGGAAGAGCCAATTCCAATTGGGGTTTTAGGAAATGGATCTAAAATCCCATTGAATGATTTGAAGCCACTTGACCTTTATTTCCGGGGTGCTATTTTTGAAAATGGAAGTTCTTCCTTGATTAAGGAATATCCTTTTTGGCAAACAATTCAACGACCTTCATTGCCTCAAAAAGGAAAAATCGAATATTATGATCTTACCTTCGAATATTATCCGGACAGTGTGTTAGCCTATCCGGTAAATGAAGGATTTGAAGGACAATCGCTGCAATTAGAAGCTTTCGGTGCACAGGCAAATCCCGCAGTATTAATTCGTACCGCATTTCAACAATATCAGGGAGGATATGGAGGATTCATTCAGTTTGATGATGGAAAAATTAATTATCAGGCACAAAGTACTAATGTATTTTCGCTACCCTCAAGTGGATCCCCGGTATGGCTGGAAATAGCTTATAAAACTACACTTGCGTTTCAACTCGGGCTTGTGGCTGAAAAAAATGGAAATGTAACCGTATTAAACCAAAACACCCTGATTCCCAAAGATCAATGGAACGTAGCTTTTTTAAATTTCACTCCCCTGTCGTCTGCTTATTCAGGTTATAATTTTCGATTATGGATTGGAGCGAATGGTGAAGGTAAACAGCAGGAATTATTAATTGATCGAATTCGATTAATTCATTTTAAATAATGAATCGTACCCGAAAATTTTTAACGTATTTATTTTCTGATTTTATTTTATCATATGGAGTATGGCTTCGCTCCAGAGAAAATCATGAAATTGATGCCGACATTGAAAAAATAATTCAACAACTTACCAATGCAGCCGTAATTGCTTCCGGATGGTGTATTTTATATGCAATTGCCGGAATGTATAGAAAACCTTTTAAACGTTCACGATTAAAAGATTTAAGTCAAATATTTAAATTCACCACCTTAGGGGCATTAATATTATTTTTTGCCATATTTCTGGATGACCCATTTACTAATATTAAACGATATTCTTTATTATTATCGGGTTATTGGGCATTGCAATTATTTGCTATTTCAGTAGCTCGTCTCACCATCGCTACTTATACCTGGAATCAAGTGAAAGCCCGGAAAATAGGATTTCCCACTTTATTGGTGGGCTCAGGAACACGAGCACTTGCCCTGTATGAGGAATTAGAGGGAATGAAAAAATCATTAGGATTTAAAATTCTAGGATTTGTGAATTTCCACAATACCTCAGATAATTTATTCTTCGGTAAATTAAAACATTTCGGAGATATTACCCGAATCCGGGAAGTTATTGATTCCCGAAAAATTGAAGAAGTACTTATTGCTCCTGATCATAATGATCATGAAGCTTTACTAAAAATCGTAGATGCCTGTGCCGATAAAAATGTAAGCTTAAAAGTTGTTCCCGATATGTACGATTATATGGTGGGCAGCGTAAAAATGAGCAATGTATTAGGTACTGCTTTAATTGAGATATTTCCGCATATTATCGCCCCTTGGGAAGCCAGCGTTAAAAGAATTATAGATGTAGGCGTTTCAGTGTTAGTTTTAATTCTTTTATCACCCTTATATTTAATTTTAGCTATACTGATCAAATTAGGCTCTCCTGGACCCATATTCTTTCGACAAGAAAGAATTGGAAAAAATGGAAAACCATTTTTTATTAATAAATTCAGAACCATGATTAACAATGCAGAAGTCTCAGGACCTGCTTTATCTTCAGATTTTGACCCCAGAATTACAAAAATTGGAAAATTCTTACGTAAAACACGGCTAGATGAATTCCCACAATTTTATAATGTATTAATCGGAGAAATGAGTCTAGTCGGCCCAAGACCTGAACGTCAATTTTATATTGACCAAATTATTACTATCGCTCCCCATTATCGTCATTTACATAAAGTAAAACCCGGTATTACTTCCTGGGGACAAGTAAAATATGGTTATGCAGAAAATGTTAATCAAATGGTGGAAAGGCTAAAATATGATATCTTATATATCGAAAACATGTCACTTGCGCTGGATTTTAAAATATTAGCCTATACCGTATTAACGGTAATTGAAGGGAGAGGAAAATAAATACGTACTTTTATTCTATGATTTACCGGTGGTTATTACGGATCTTACCATTGTTGTTTTCTGGGCTTTGTTTAATGATACAAGCTCAACCCATCCCCCTTCCCTTACATCGTGATATTGCCTGGAAATATGAATTAAGAAATCCCTCCTTTTCCATCCCTCAATTTTCATCCTGCTTACCGTTATTAAAAAAAATATCGTATACTGACTCTATTGAAACTCCCCTATCCCAATGGAATGCATTGGGCAAAGAATTAATTCCATTTACCATCGGAAAAATAAATATTGGGGTAAGTCCTTTACTGAATTTTTCAGCAATTACCTCCACCGCATCCAATTATTCATTTAATGGATTTAATATTAGCAACTCAGGATTAGAAGCCTCCTATGGACTCTCGCTTACTGCCCATACCGGGAAAAATTGGTCTGCTGGTTTTCGTTGGATGCATACCTGGTCTGATGGATATATGAATAATTTTAATTATTATCCTACGCAGGATTTTAGTTCCTCCCGAATTAATTATTTTTCATATTTTTATTTACCAGGTCATGGATTAAATTATTTAAGAAACAGTCAAAATTTATATAGAAGTATTTATGAAAGTGATTATATAGATACCTGGTTAGCCTTTACCCCTAAAGGTCCATTTGAATTTATGCTGGCTAAAGGAAAACCCTTTATTGGTGATGGATACCGTTCCATGATTTTATCCGACAATAGCGCCACCTATCCGTATTTTAGAATTAATACCCGAATAGGCAGATGTCAATATACCAACTTATTTGCGTCCATGGATAATTTGTTTGGATTACAAAATTCAAATATATCCCCATTTACTTTTAATTATGGGGGTACACAATATCAAACATCCAATTATTCTATTTACCCATTTCGAAATCCCGATATACAGGCACCAGGAATTCAACCTACCCGGAAACAAATGGTATTACAAATGTTAGAAGTTAAATTAACGAGACGTTGGTATGCCGGATTTGTGGAAGCGATTATCTGGACCAGTTCCGTCGCTGGTGGCCCCAATCGCTGGGATATAAATTATTTAAATCCTATTATTTTTTTTCACCCCCTGAACTTTTCTTTAAATTCCATGGGTAACGCTTTAATTGCCTTAACCTCCAGATATGAAATTGGAAAAACCGGAAGAATTTATGGACAATTTATTATTGATGATTTTAATACCACTTCCTTATCCAAAGGAAATGGTTTTATTCAAAATAAAATTGCTGCACAATTAGGGTATCGGGTTCAGCGTCCGTTTGGTATCAAAGGATTTCAATTTCTGGTTGAAACAAATTTTGCACGACCTTATACCTACGGAAACCGCAGGCAAGAAATTAATTATACCCACAGTGGTCAAGCTCTTGCCCATCATGCGGGTGCGAATTTTGTGGAAGGATTATTAATTCTTCAATATCAACATAAAAATCTAACCCTAGAATACAAAAATGTAAATCGACTTCAGGGTATAGATTGGAATTTAAGAGAGCATTATGGATCAAATATTTTCTTAAATGAATCGCTTGTTTATGAATTTTCCTATAATAACCGATTTTTACAAGGAGAAACCTATAGGTTTTCTGATCATCAAATAAGAGCTGCATTTATCCTGTCAGCCCCATCCGCTTTGACGGCAGAAATATCCTATAACTTTACTGCTTTCGATAGTTGGACGATTGAAGTGCAAAATCAGCTCATGTTAGGCATTAAATGCCAATTGTATAATTATTACCGAGATTAATATCTATGAAAAAAATTATTCTGATAATGGTATTCATAAGTATTGGCAAAATCACTTTGGCACAACAATATTTTATACCTTATGAAGCCCATACGTATGCTGCTTTTGAAAAAAAATTATATCAACCCGGTAGCCGATTTTTTACAGATATAAAACCTTATTTGGCAAAAGAAGTATTTAATACCTATGGAGATACTACACAATCCTTATTCAGTATTTATGGAGATTATTTTAGTGCTGTTCCCTTTTCTAAAAGAGGTTGGTTTCGAAAATTAAGAACTGAACATTTATTCGATGTAACCGGAGAAGAATATCATATTCAAATTGATCCTATTTTACATCTGGAATCCGGACGAGAAAGAATTGCCGGGGAAGGGTTACGTGTAAATACCAGAGGCGTAATGGTTAAGGGAACGTTGGGAAAAAACCTGGGATTTTTTTCTTCTTATTTAGAAAATCAGGCAAGCTTCGTAAATTATTTAGACAGTTTTATTTTACAGAATCGGGTAGTTCCGGGCCAAGGAATGATACGAATCTTTAAAGGTGCGAATTATGATTATGCAAGTGCTACAGGATATATTCAATATCAACCTGCAAAATTTTTAAATCTGCAATTTGGACACGAACGCAATTTTATTGGGGATGGATATCGTTCCTTATTATTATCTGATAATACTTACCCATACCCATTTTTAAAAATGATTACAACGGTAGGTCCTTTTCGCTACCTGAATTTGTATGGATTTATGATGGACATGCGTTCCCCGGTAATACGGGATCAAGGCTTTCAAAAGAAATTTGTTAATATTCATTATTTAAGTTCCCATATTGGAAAAAGAGTAACCTTTAGTTTATTTGAATCCATTACCTGGGGCGGGAATAATCGCTTTTTAGATCCTGCTTATTTAAATCCAGTAATATTTTATCATCCGATTGCATTTTCAGATCAATCTGCTGCTAATATTTTGTTGGGCGCAAATCTTAAAGTAATACCTATTAAAAACATCGTGGTATATTCCCAATTAATGTTAGATGAATTTCGGGGAAAAGATATTGCTCGTAGGATGGTGGGGGAATAAACAAGGAGTACAAGGGGGAATAAAATATTTTGATGTAGCGGGAATTAAAAATTTATTCTTGCAAACTGAATTTAATTACGTCAGACCTTATACCTATCAATATGCTAACACATTAACCAACTATGAGCACTATAATCAGCCGCTCGCACATCCTGTAGGAGCCAACTTTATTGAAAGTCTTTCCTGGATTAGATATAGATATAAATCTGTATCCGGAGAATTTAAATGGCAATATTTATTTTATGGGGATGATCTTTACGGTGTGAATAATGGACGAAGAGTGTACAATAATTATTTATCCCGCCCTAGAGATTTTGGCATTAAAACTACCGATGGATTATTAAATGTAATTACTGCCCTTCAATTAACCGGACGATATCACCTTAATCCCAGAACCGGATTAGTGTTAGAAAGTAGCCTATTGGTAAGGAATCATCTTATTCAGGATATAGCTCAACCCCGAACGGTAATGATCACCTTCGGACTCAGAACATTACTGTTCAACCGGTATTATGATTTCTAAGGAAACCCTAATATTTGCAGTTCAACCCATCTCTGGCACGATATTTAGCTTAGCGTGGTAACTTTACGGTAATCCCTCATGCAAGTAAGATATTCACGATTTATCCGTCGCCTCCATTATTTAGGAGATTTGTTATTATTAAATCTCTGCTATTTAGGGGCTGATTTATTTAAAAATAATCAAATCCAGACTTTTGAACGTGCGGATCTATTAACCCTGTTAATCGTTTTTAATTTAGCATGGTTAGTATCGGTTCAGTTATTTAAATCCTACGATATTCATCGTGTTACCAGTATTGAACGAGTAATTCGAAATTTATTACAAACGCTACTCTTTCATTTATTACTAATATTTACCGTAATGGTGATATTAAAATATTATGAAATATCCCGAAAACAAATATTAATCACTTATGTTGCTTATATTTTTACGGTTATTTTATATAGAGTATTATTTCTTAAATCTTTAAAATTATATCGGAGATTAGGCTTTAATTATCGAAGGGTATTAATAATAGGTGCAGGTCCGGTGGGAAATGATTTATATGATTTTTTTACTTCAGACACTTCCTTAGGGTATAAATTTTTAGGCTTCTTTGATGATCATCCAGAAAAATGTTATCACAAAGATCAGGTTATTGGGAGTTTGGACGACGTGGAAAATTTTGCGTTAACCCACCATATTGACGAAATATATTGTGCTTTACCCGATTCTGCTGGAGAAAAAATTCGAAGCTTTTTACAATTCTGTGAGAAAAATTTAATTCGATTTAGAATTGTATTAGATTTTAAAAGACATGTTCCTCGGAAATTTGCAGTAGATTTTTATGGTTCTATTCCTATTTTATTACCTCGGAAAGAACCCATGGAATTAATTACCAACCAATATTTTAAAAGGACATTTGATATAGCATTTTCTTTATTAGTAATCATATTAGTATTTACCTGGTTATTCCCAATTTTAGCCATATTAATTAAATTATCCTCCAAAGGCCCTGTCTTTTTTAAACAACAAAGATCCGGAAAAAGAAATGAGGTCTTTACCTGTTATAAATTTCGATCTATGAAAGTAAATGAGGATTCAGATACTATTCAAGCCCATAAATCGGATGACCGAATTACAGGTATTGGGAAATTCTTAAGAAAAACGAGTATGGATGAATTACCCCAATTTTTCAATGTATTAAATGGGGATATGTCGGTAGTTGGACCACGTCCGCATATGTTAAAACATACGGAAGAATATTCCCAAATAATTGACAATTTCATGGTCCGGCATTTTGTTAAGCCGGGAATTACGGGATGGGCTCAAGTGCATGGTTTTAGAGGGGAAACCCACCAAGATTATAAAATGCGGAAACGGGTGCAGTATGATGTTTGGTATATTGAAAACTGGTCCTTTTTATTGGATATCCGAATAATATTTATGACTGTCCGTAATTTATTATTAGGAGATAGAAATGCTTTCTAACTTTATTTATTAAATACTAACCTTATTTATTTTATTGCTTTTTCTTCTGCTTGCAATATTTCTCTATCATTAATAGTTCCATTGTCTCTAAATACATAGGCGATAATATAGATATTATCCGGATTCCAGCTATTATCAAGTGTTGTGTTATAAGAACGTTCTACCGCAGCTCCTACCGGCACATTATCAGAAATATTTAACGTATCACCCCAAGTTCCATTTACCGCTCCACGCAAAACATGTTTATGTTTGAACTCTAAAATATTAGAAGGAGCGGGTAAACGATAATCTTTTTGCGGAGCAATTACTGGAGATTCCGATAATAAAATCACCAATTTATCTTTTCTAGTTCCAGGCTTTTTATACGTCACTTTTGCTTGTATAGAAAGTTGACGATTCGAGGCTGTATAGGCAGGCGTTAATGCAATATCTAATTCATGATCGGCTTGTAAACTTTGCACAACTGCGGGTGACCATGCATCTTTAGAAAGAATCAAGGAACTATTAAAAGGTTTACGATTTACCATTCCACTAGGATTGGAAACAAATCCAAAATAATTATAATATTCTTCGCCTGCTGGGGTTCTTAAATCTGGGGAATTAAAAGGAGCCCCATGGGTTGTCTCAGCAAAGAAATTTGCATGAACTCCTAACACAATTAATCGCTCTCCATAAATACTATCTAAACTTGCCGCAATTTCAGAAGCTGGAGGACAAGTACCACAATAAAATCCTGTATAATCTTCTAATAAAACTTTTCGGATTGAGGTTTCAGTAGTATCACCCGGACCTTCAGTAGTAGGAGCATTTTCAGTATAAGGGGAATCAATTATATCACATCCTGAAAAGCTAATTCCAAAACTTAACGCAACCATAATTCCGGTTACAAATAAGAACTTTTTCATAAGCATTAAAAAGTACTAGTTATTGAAATATTAAATCCATTGGAAGCAGGAACAAATCTGCATACGCCACCTACACAAAAGATTCCCGCACGCTGACGACCATATCCTACTGAAATACGATTTCCTCCCTTAATTAATCCCATTGTGCCTCCATAATAATGTAATTGTTTTGCAGGGTTTGGATTTCCATAATTATATTCATCCCAAACTGCGACAAAAAAACTTGGCGCAAATGTGTATTCTAATAATCCCATTCCCCAACTTCCCATATCTCCTTGTACTTTCATCCATTGCGCTTCGGCTCTAATGGTATGTTTTTTTCTCAATTTATAAGATACATCCACAATTCCGGTTTGGGTTCTGATAATCCCAAATCCAGTTCTTCCTTCAATTACATCTTTATTATAATCTAAATGGATATACGTAAATATGGTTTTTATTTTAGGGCTCCATTTACGTGACATTTCGATATTAATATCCTGAAAATATAATTTCTCTCCGTTGCTGAAATATTTGGCATCATACCCATACCCACCGGTTCTGAGTGTGGAATCTAGGCTATGAATTTCAGAATAATTGAATACGATAGCAGTTCCATAAGGTCCACCGAGCATTGTTTTTTTGGGAATTAAATAACTGAATTCTCCTTGAATTCCTACTTCTCCGTTGGGTTGAGTAGCATACGGATAGAGGTAATTAAGCGATAGGTATGCTGACGGGTTAGGGCGGGCAGAAAGCTCATATTTAGATTATTCCCGAATGCAGTTCGATCGGCTCGGAAATCCATATTTACAATGCGTTTGGCGGACAAGGAAATACCGATTCCTTTAGCAGCATAAGAAGCTGTGAGGAAGGTACCTTCTCCGGGTCTGTAAATAAAATTATTGGTAGATGAGGGGTCATTTACTTTATAGGCATATTCTCCATAAAAGGTTAATCCTCCATAATATAATGACATCCTTCCAGCACCAGCAGCTACATTTTCGGGTAATTTATAGACAGGATCTTCATCTGCTTGATACCGGGATACAAAAGACCCTCCCAGATTAATTCTTAATTTTTTTTCTGCCCATGCCGGAACAATTTCATTGATTTGAATTTCTCCGTCTGCGCCTCTGATCAGCCCTGTTCCAAACGTAAAGAAACTCCTCATTTTACCCACAAAACCTTTTAAATATATTCCTTTTAAGGGCCGGTATTTTAAACGAATTCCTTCCAGGGCATTATCAAATCCTAATTGACGTTCTTCATAGGAACGAAGAATCATACCAGAACCAAACTGTTCGTAAAAGCTACCGACGGTAATATCCAAATCACCTTGCGTGTATCCGGCATATTTATACATAATACCGGTTCCTTCAAATCTGGGATCAAATCCCAATAAAGGATTTAAATAAGATTCATACCTTGCCCCCATTCTAAAATTTCCACGGGTATAATTTAAATTCAGCCACCCGTTTAATAAACCTTTTTCGGGCACTTTAGGCGCGCCAATTAAAGTATCAGTGCGATAATATTGAAAATCAGTTTGAAAATTACCTGAAATATTCCCTAATTCTTTATTTCCCTCCGGTTTATCCTGCGCTTTAATAAGAACAGAATTAAATATAAAAAAAATAAAAATAAGGCTTCCCTTAATTGAAAACATCCAACGCATCTATTCCTAAAATTAATGGGTTAAGGGTTTACCGGCGATTAAATTTTTAAGATTTTCATATAGTAAATCTTCATCACCCGGGGTATAGGAATTATGTTGCCAAACGATTTCGCCTTTACCGTTTAATAAAAATGTGTGCGGAATATTATTAACATTTAATGCACGTTTTAAATCGGAATTTTCATCTAATAATATTTCATATTCCCAACCTTTACCGGATGCTAATGGTCCGACTTTGGGGGAATTACGAGCATCATCAATTGAAATTGCATATATTTTTACTCCTGTTTCTTTTTGCCAGTCTTCATAGTTTTCAGCAATTGTATTTAATTCCAAAATACAGGGTTTGCACCAGGTTGCCCAAAAATCTATGATAAATGGTTTTCCCTCATTCATCAGATCTCCTGTATTAATCGTTTTTCCTTGTAAATCCTTTAATGCAACAGGTGGTAAAGGAGAAATAGTATGTGATTGAGCATTTATATTTTTCGTATAAAAAATCCCAACACAAAAAACTAATAAAAGAAAATATCTCATGAAAGAATTAATTAGAAATGATAATTAATCATTGCAACCAAAAATAAAGCCGAAAAATAAATAAAATACTATCAGTGCTGAAGTAACAATTTCACCGGAGACAATGCATTTCCTTTTTTATCCTGTGCGATAATCCAATATAAACCAGCAGACCAGGCATGGGTATTAATTTTTAATTCTTCTGGATTTCCAGAGAATTTCAGTTGACCATTACTGTTGTAAACATCGTATTTGGAAACTTCGGTATTGAAGATCAGGGAAACATTTTCTTTCGCAGGATTTGGAAATACCTGCACAGCAGCCATGGGCTGGGCAGAAATTTCGGAATCAGAAGCAGTAATTGCATTGGTAGCATAAGCTGCCTGATAAACATCTTTAGTATTTTGATTTTGGATAAAAGCCAATACGGTTAATTCATTTACATCATATACATTTTGCAATTTCCAAGAAACATCAAAAGTTTGGGTTTCTCCAACGGCCAAAGAACTAGTAACCGCTGTACCTAATGGATAAGGCAATAATTTTTTCATTACATGATAAAAATCTTTTTCACCATTGTTACCTGGAGGAGTGGTAAATTGAATATGTTTTTCAATTACGGCTACCCGCGTATACACCGCAGTATTATCTAAATCTTCAGTCTTTTTAAGGGTTATGGTTGCAAAGATGGAATCCTTGGCATCATTTAAATGGCTTTGCACCTGCAATTCAAATTGTGCAGGTACAGTTGAGCGCATATTAATATTGCTTTGGGATAAACCAGAAGGGCTTCCTTGATATACATTGCCTTCAAATACTGATTGCGGAACACTCGAAACGTTATAAAAATTAACCCGCTGATTTACATTGCCGGTATTATGCAGATACATAGGGTCGGTCCCTGGCCAACTTACCTGATATTTAATATAAACTACTTCCGGATTAGCATCCAACAAGGTTTGTAATCCCGGATTTAATTGGGCACAGGGCCCACAAGAGGCTTGTGTGAAATGTTCCAATAGAACTTTTCGAGGTGTTTGAGCAAACAAAACTGGAGATATTATTAGGCATATCCCCCCAAGAAATGAAATTATATTTTTCATTATTAATTTGAATGTTTTACTAAGATACAAAAATA
>RFSG01000052.1 GCA_009924095.1 Sphingobacteriia bacterium | reverse complement strand
GGTATTAGCTCTTCCCCATATGTGATTAGCGTTACACCATCAGTTACTACCACTTACTTACCTACGTTGGTAAATAATGGATGTCCTGGAACCGTGTCTGGCAGTCATATCATAAATGTTAATCCAGCCTTTACTACGACCTTATCTGCTCCACAGGGTATTTGTATAGGAGGTTCGGCAAATCTTACCTTAGGATTAACGGGTTCTGCCCCTTGGACCGTGGATTATTCCGATGGAGTAACTACTCGCACTTTAACTGGAATTACGGGTAGTCCTTACCAATGGTCGGTTTCTCCAGTATCTAATACCATTTATACCCTAACTTCGGTTGCAGATTTAAATTGTAGTCAAACCGGAAACTTAGGTTCTGCATTGGTTTCTATTATTTCTCCACCCTCTGGAACCATTACAGGAACAACTACCATATGTGCTGGATCTTCTACACAATTGAATTTCTTCTTAACCGGTATTAGTCCTTGGACGGTTCAATATACCGATGGAACCACACCCAATACGATCACTGGAATTTTAACCAGTCCATATTCCGTTTCAGTTACTCCTGCTGCAACTCAACAATATGTATTTACCGGAATGAGTGATCAATCCTGTAGTGTAAGTCAGTTGAATCAGCAAGCGGTAGTAAGTGTTATTCCGGGACCCACGGCTAGTGTTTCCGGTAACAGATCAGTTTGTCCGGGGCAAAGTGTTTCAATCCCTGTCAACTTAACCGGAACTGCACCCTGGACGTTGTCATACTCTAATGGCGTAAATGTGGTTACGGTTCCTGGAATTTTTACCTCTACTTATTCTTTGGTTGTAAGTCCATTAACCAACACAACCTATACCTTATTGACAGTAAATGACAATACTTGTTCGGGTAGTGTTTCTGGCGCAGTGGCAGTAACCGTGAATGCTCAGGTTTCTGCTACCATTACTGGAAGTACAGTATTGTGTGCTGGAAACTCAACCGCCTTATCCGCACAACTAACTGGTGCAGGACCTTGGACTTTAGTTTGGTCTGATGGACAATCACAAGTTCAGGTTACTGGAATTACTTCAAGCCCATATGTTTGGAATGTGTCCCCGAATACCACACGTTTCTATACCTTAGTTTCGGTTCAAGGATCTAGTTGCTCTGGTACAGTAAGTGGAACAGCCATAGTCAGTGTAGGCACTGCACCAACCGCGAGCTTTGGCCCTGGTGCTAATATTTGTTTAGGACAAACTGCATTGGTAGGCGTTTCTTTAAATGGTAGTGCACCTTGGCAATTGTCTTATACCGATGGTGTTTCTTCGTTTACAGTCACTGGAATTACCACCAGCACCTTGGCGCTTAGCTTAGCACCTACTTCGACCACTACTTATACCTTGCAATCGGTAAACGATGCGGCTTGTACCGGTACAATTTTAAATACTTCCGCTATTGTCAATGTGAGTACGCTAACGCCAACTGTAAACTTGGCTGGTAACAGTTCGATTTGTTCTGGTAATATAGCCAGTCTGCTCTTCACCTTTACTGGCTCAGCACCTTGGTCCGTAACTTATTTCAACGGAATCTCGAATCAAACCTTAACTGGGATAACAGCTAGTCCGTATTTGTATAATGTAGCTCCAACTGTGAGTACAACGTACACGCCGGTTGCAGTGTCCAATGTTTGTGGAAATGGGGCTTTCTCAGGTAGTGCTTCGGTGCAAGTTATAACTCAAGCACCCATTTCAAGTTTCACTTATTCAGTTACGGGCAATACAGTAACCTTTACCAATACTTCTTCCGGTGGGGGAATACAAGTCTGGAGTTTTGGGGATGGAAATACCTCTACCAATTCAAGTCCTGTATATACCTATGGATCATATGGGTTATATACTGTTAGCTTAACCGTAACCAATGCTTGTGGTACTTTCACATCCACTCAACAAATAGCCGTTGGAAATGTTTCGGTAGATGCTTCTACAGTATTATCTGAAATGAAGATGTATCCTAATCCAAGTACCGGTAAGTTCTTCCTGTCCTTTACTGGATTGAAGGGCGATGATATACATGTGAATGTGGTAGATGCTACCGGAAAATCCATTAAGGATGAAAAACATTTTGGATTGACGGGTGATCAAATTTTAGAATTAGAAATTAAAAATCATTCTGCGGGAATGTACTTTGTTGAAGTTAGCCTAGCCTCTGGAGCTAAAGTGCAACGGAAGCTTACCATTCTTCCCTAATTAGAAAAACAAGCATAAAAAAAGGTAGAAGAAATTCTACCTTTTTTGTTTTAACTAAATCAATATCCTAGTTTATAAAATATCCTATAATAACTCTCATTATTATATCTATATACTATAAATCAGAATTTTACCATCCCAATACCCAGGCAAAAACCAAAGGCGCTACAATAGTTGCATCACTTTCAATAATAAACTTAGGGGTAGTAATATCCAATTTCCCCCAGGTGATTTTTTCATTGGGTACTGCCCCGGAATAAGATCCGTATGAAGTAGTGGAATCGGAAATTTGGCAGAAATAGCTCCAAAACGGAACATCATGCCATTCTAAATCCTGATACATCATAGGTACCACGCAAATTGGGAAATCTCCGGCAATGCCGCCCCCAATCTGAAAAAAGCCAACTCCTTTTCCTCCACTGTTTTCTCTATACCATTGCGATAACATCACCATATATTCAATTCCACTTTTCATCGTTGAAGCCTGTAATTCCTGCTTGATTACATAACTCGCAAAAATATTTCCCAGGGTGCTATCTTCCCATCCCCCAACAATAATGGGTAGATTCTTCTCCATAGCTGCCAACATCCAACTATGTTTAGGGTCAATCTCATAATCCCCTTTCATCACTTCACTTTTTAGCAATTGATAAATGTATTCATGCGGAAAATATCTTTCTCCTTTTTCCGCTGCCGCTTTCCAAAGTTTAACAATATGGTGTTGAATTTTTCGAAAAGCTTCTTCCTCAGGAATACACGTATCAGTTACCCGATTTAAGCCTTGTTCCAATAACTCCCATTCTTGCTGGGGGGTAAGATCCCGATAGCCTGGAATTCTTTTGTAGGAATTATGGGCTACCAAATTCATCACATCTTCCTCAAGATTAGCGCCCGTGCAACTAATGATATCAATCTTACCCTGGCGAATCATTTCCGCTAAAGAAATCCCTAACTCAGCAGTGCTCATGGCTCCTGCAAGGGTTACCATCATTTTGCCCCCTTCAAGTAAATGGGTTTCATAGCCCTTTGCTGCATCTACTAAGGCAGCAGCATTAAAATGACGAAAATGATGTTCGATAAACTGAGAGATCGGACCGCGATGGGTGGGAGTAGAATTCATAAACAAATATATTAATGGGAAATGAAATTTATCACATAAAAAAAGCCGGAATATCCGGCTTAAAAGGGTATTGCTTAACTAATGCCTCAATAACTTAAGCAGCTTTTGCTTTTATTTCAGCTAACAAACGATTTAATAAAGGAGCATTTTGTGCTTCTAGTGTATTTTTGAGTCCTTTAGCAGGTGGATTATGCTTAAGGCTTTGATTGCGTAACTTAGAACGTACTTTAAGTTTCTGTACTTTTCTATCTAGTTTTTTGCCCATGATTAAAATAATGAACAGCAAAAGTAAAAAAAATACCCAACGTCACCAAATTAATCCTAAAGGCTTTTCTAATCCTCAATCGAAATATTGGATTCTGTTGGGACTAATCCTGATAGGCTTAATTACTGCCCCAGTTTTAGGTTTCGACTTTGTAAACTGGGATGATAATGCTTATGTATATGAAAATTCAACTTTGAGTTCCGATGGATTAGCCTATATCTGGAATCCCATTCAAGGAAATTTTCATCCCCTTACCCAATTAACCTTATATCTAAATTATCTCTCGGGTGGATTAAATCCAGTTGGCTATCACGCCATCAACGGGGTCTTGCATTTATCTAATGTTTATTTGATTTGGGTTTTAATCGGTTTTTTCCCTGGAACCACTTTTCAAAAAATCTGGATTCCGTTAGCATTTGGATTACATCCTTTCCATGTTGAATCGTATGCCTGGGTATCCGAACGCAAGGATGTGCTTTATGCTTTTTTTACTTTGATTTCTTGCATCTGTTGGATTCGGGCAGAGGATAATTCTAAAAAGATAAATCAGGTAGGGATGATCTTAGCCTTATGGGCTGCACTTCTATCAAAGCCGATGGCAGTTACAACTCCATTTCTCTGGATAATGTTAACCGGAGTACAATCCGGATTTCCAGGAATACGCAAAAGAATGAAGGAGCAAGGAATAATATGGAGTATCGGGTTGGGCTCTTGTCTGGCTTTGGCAGGATATACTTTTTATGCCCAATATGATACCGGTGCAATCCGTTCTGATGACACGGGTTTTGGTATTCAAGATAATCTCTTTATTGCCTGCAGAGGATTGTTGTTTTATTTCCTCAAAACCCTTATCCCCTGGGGGTTATCTCCCTTATATCCTTATCCGATAAAAACCCAAGGTTACTTACCCATGCTTTGGTATTTAACTCCGATAATCATTGGAATTTTAGGCGTGATTTTATACCGGTTTCGGGAAAAACTTAAAGTGTTTAATTGGGGTATTTTAATTTGGATAACCTGCTTGCTTCCGGTAATTCAACTGATTCCTGCAGGTTCTGCAGTAGCTGCTGATCGGTATATGTATTTGGGAATTTGGGGATTGTTAATTGCTTTTTCAAGTCTGATTCCCTGGAATTCTTTGGGTGGAAAAATCGGAGCATTGGGGATATTGATAGTTTGGAGCGGATTAACCTTTCAACAACAAAAAGTCTGGAAAAATGGGGAAACGCTACATCGTGGTATTTTAAAAGAATACCCCCAAGAGCCAGTAGCGATGAACAACTTAGGGGTTTGGCTGGAAGATCATGCAAAAGAAAAAGACGCTTGTGTTTGGTATGAAAAAGCAGTAAAAATTAAACCAGATTTTTCAGAAGCTATTTTCAACTTTGCAGTTTGTAAATATAAAAATCAAGAATGGAAGGAAGCAATTCGCCTAAACAAGTTAGCACTTCAATATGATAGTTTAAATCCAGAAATATGGAACAACTTAGGAACTTGCTTAGGTGCCACCGGGGATTCCATATCCTCCTATCAAGCCCTTCAAAAGGCGATACAACTGAATCCTAAGTATTCAGAAGCATGGAATAATTTAGGGATGTTGGCGGCTATGTCTGAGAATTGGCCTTTGGCGATGCAACATTTTACCCAAGCTTCTCAATTGGCAAGTGCTACCTATTTGGATCCCTTACATAATATGCGATTGGTGCATTTACAAATGGGAGATAGTGTGGAAGCTGCTAAAATTCAAGACCAACTCAACCATTTAAAGACTAAATAATCCGCTGCCCAAAATATTGGGTATACATATTGATAAATCTGAATTAGTTTTGAAAGGTTAATCTCATCTTTACAATTATGTTTAAACTTAGATATCCTTTTCCTGTTGCACTATTCTTTCTCTTCAGTATGATTCTATCCTGCTCGGATAAAAGTCAGGACGCTAATTATCCAGTGATTCCTGTAAAATATCCTGAAACCTCCAAGGTCGACCATCAAGATAACTACTTTGGTCAATCTGTTTCAGACCCTTATCGCTGGTTAGAATTTGATACAGCCCAGGAAGTATTGGATTGGGTTCAAAAAGAAAATGAAGTAACCTTTGGGTATCTGGATAAAATTCCTTTCCGCACTTCCATCAGAAAGAGATTAGATGAATTGTGGAATTATCCTAAGATTGGTGCGCCTTTCAGAGCAGGAGAATATTATATGTTCTTCAAAAATGAAGGTCTCCAAAATCAAAGTGTGTTATACATTCAAAAAGGGTTAGAAGGGAATCCGGAAGTATTGATTGATCCCAATGCTTTATCTAAAGAAGGTACCACTGCCTTAACCGGATTGAGTATTTCACACGATAAAAAATATCTTGCTTTTTCCACGGCTCAGGCAGGATCTGACTGGAATACAATAGAAGTATTGGAAATAGCTACCCGTAAAAAACTTGAAGATAATATTCAATGGGTAAAGTTCTCCAATGCAGCCTGGAAAGGTAATGGATTTTACTATTCCAGATATGATGAACCTGGGAAAGGAGGCGAACTATCTCAAAAAAATAGTAATCATAAGGTGTATTTTCACGTCCTGGGAGAAGACCAAAAAAATGATAAATTAATTTATGAAGATAAAGCCCATCCTCTACGGTATTATGGAGCCCAGGTAACAGAAGATGAGCGATTCCTGATTTTGAATGTTTCCGAAGGAACCTCCGGAGATGAAATTCGCTATATGGATTTGGCTTCCGGAGATAAGACTTTTCATATCCTCTTACCCGGTTTTAAAAATAACCATCAGGTGATTGATAATATCGGGGGTAACTTATTGGTGAAAACCGACTCTGGCGCTCCGATGTATCGCCTGGTTAGCATTGACCCTAAACATCCTGAAGCAGAAAACTGGAAAGATATTTTACCTGCTGAAAAACACCTACTCAAATTTGTAGGTACCGCCGGAGGGAGTTTGTTCGCAACTTACTTACAAGATGCAACCGATCGAGTCTTTAGATATAGCCAGGAAGGCGTAAAGTTGCAGGAAATTGAGCTTCCCGGAATGGGAAGTGTGGATGGTTTTGATGGAGATAAAGACGATCAGGATCTGTTCTTCAGCTTTACCTCTTTTATTGTACCCTCAACCATCTACAGATATCACTTAGCCGATCAAAAGGTAAGCCTGTATAAACAACCTGAATTAAAATTTGACCCATCTCAATATGAAACACAACAAGTTTTTTTCACAAGTACCGATGGCAAAAAAGTACCGATGTTTTTGATTCATAAAAAAGGGCTTGACAAAAATGGAAACAATCCTGTTTACTTATATGGATATGGAGGATTTAATATTTCCCTAACGCCTACTTTTTCGCCTTCTCGATTGGTGTTTTTAGAACAAGGGGGAGTAGTAGCAATTGCCAACTTACGGGGTGGGGGAGAATACGGTGAAGAATGGCATAAAGCCGGAATGCTCAACCAGAAGCAACAGGTGTTCGATGATTTTATCGGAGCTGCTGAATATTTAATCAAAGAAAAATATACCCGGTCTGCTAAGCTGGCAATTGCCGGGGGATCCAACGGGGGGTTATTGGTGGGAGCTTGTATGACCCAACGTCCGGATTTATTCGCTGTTGCCTTACCTGCCGTCGGAGTATTAGACATGCTTCGCTTTCACAAATTTACAGTAGGATGGGGATGGGTAGTAGAATATGGATCTTCGGATGATTCTCTTCAGTTTCAAACCTTGTATAAATATTCTCCCCTGCATAATCTGAAACCTGGTACTAATTACCCCTCAACGCTGATCACCACTGCTGATCATGATGACCGTGTTGTTCCTGCACATTCCTTTAAGTTTGCTGCAGCTTTACAAGCAGCCCATAAGGGAGATAATCCTGTGTTAATACGGGTAGATGTGAAAGCCGGGCATGGCGCCGGAAAACCGACTGCTAAAATTCTGGATGAACAAGCGGATATCTGGTCATTTGTTTTATATAACACACAAACACCGGTAAAACTACCCTGATAACATGTACCAGGTTTTGTATTACCGATTGTATTGTTTGAGTGGTGAATTTGGCATCCGGCTGTACAGACGATGGATAGGTATTATTGGTGTTAGTGGATTACTTACTTTTCAGGTGTTAACCCTGGATACCTTGTTAAGTAATCATCTGGATATTCCACCGCTCCTCAAAGGCATTACCCATCTGTTAGCCTGTTTTATTGGGCTTCTGCTGGTTTGTTATCTTACCATGATGAGTGCTCCTGCTCATCAAAAAATAGAAATAAGGCTTAAAAATTTACCTGCCCCAACTGCAAAAAGACAATGGATATTTATCTTTTTGATTTTAGCCCTTACTTTCTCTGCTTTTGTACTTGCGGGCAGGCAAACAGCCTGAAATAAAAGAGTCCCTTTTTACAGGGACTCTTTTTAATAAGGAAGAAAATTCAGGTAAATCCTAAAAATTATTTACTGGTTTTATCGGATGAATTCTCATGGGATTTTTTCTTTCCTTTTTTGCAACACTTAGCATCAGTACTGCAACTTTTGGAACCATGAGAAGCCTTTGAATCCCCTTTTACACAAGACTTTTCAGCACAACACCCTTTGCAGTGTTCACAGGCCTTACAATGCGCTGCATCAACACAACAGGTTTCTTTATTCGGACAAGTGCACTTATGGTCTTTACCAGAAAATGCAGAAACAGTGGAAATGAATCCAACTACAAACAATAGAGTAAAAACTCCAGACCAGAAATTTTTCATGGGAAAAGAAATAAAAATAAATTAAACTGAATTTGAAATAATCCTGACCTTAAGGTCACAGATTTGCAGAATCAGGCTGGTATCAAATTCTTATATTTCTAAACTGTATCCAATAATTAGGATCTGAGGAATGTATATACTTTACTGTATTTGAAAAATATGCAGTCCTATTTGAAATTTGAACTTCTTTCCATAAAAAGGAATTCGGATAATCCCAGGTTAGGGTAGGATAATTGTTAACTGCTATCCGTGAAGGAAAAGTAACCTCATTTAACCAATCATTTAAATCAAGTCCATGCTGACAACATTGTAAGGAAAACTGTCCCTCAGCCGGGGCAATATTGGAGTGACAATTTTTTGAAACGGAAGTATGGCATGCATCAGAAGTTTTTTCAGAATGTTTCCCATGAACTTTACTAACGCAACAAGAAGGGGTTTTTTCGGTATTTTCCTTTTCACAACATCCCCAACATAAGTTCGGCCATAGGCTTACTCCCAAAAAGAGAGTGCCTAAAATGGCGGAAAATATTCTATGCGGTTGTGGTAGCATTTCTAGTACAAATATACAAAATTCTAAAATTGAAGTATAGTACATATGTTGAACGACTAGCATCCTGAGAATGTTGTACTTTTGTACTATCCTACTGATTCACGCTTGAAATCCTTACTCACCCTAAATCCCATCCTTGCCAAATACAAGTGGTTAATCATAGCAGGAACATTTTTCGTAGTCCTTTCTAACCTCTTTACAATTTACCCGGCCCAAATATTCAGACTAACCCTGGATTTAATGGGTCAGTTATTAAGATTACAAAGAATCACTTCAGATATGGAGCCCGGGATCTTGAATCGTCAGTTTATTGGAACTGCCGCTTTATTAGCTGGGGGATTGGTCTTATTGGCTGCGGTGTTGCGGGGCGTATTTCTTTTTTTTACCCGACAAACATTAATCATTATGTCTCGGTATGTGGAATTTGAACAGAAAAATTTACTCTATCAACAATATCAATCTTTAAGTCTATCTTTTTTTAGAACCCATAGTACTGGGGATATGATGTCCCGAATCACTGAAGATGTTAGTAAGGTGAGGATGTATACCGGACCCGGAATTATGTATACCATTAATACAATAACTTTATTTATAATGGTAATCGTTACTATGTTATGGGTAAATGTAGAACTTACCTTATACGCTATTTTACCCTTGCCATTATTATGTTTTGCGATATACAAGGTAGAAAGCTTGGTAACCCGCAAGAGTACCCAAATTCAAGAAAAACTTGCCGACTTAACCGCATTTACCCAAGAAACATTTTCAGGTATTCGCTCCGTGAAATCTTATGTTAGGGAAGATGCAGTAACCGAAGTTTTTAACCGCCAAAGTGGGGAATACCGTGATCGTTCAATGGAATTGGTCAAGATTAATGCACTTTTCTTTCCAAGTATCATCCTGTTAATTGGAATGAGTACCATTTTTACTTTTTGGATAGGAGGAGAACAAATAATTAAAGGGGTGTTAAGTGTTGGAAATATAGCAGAGTTTATCATTTATGTGAATCTGTTAACTTGGCCGGTTGCTTCATTAGGATGGGTAACTACTTTAATCCAACAAGCTGGTGCTAGTCAGAAAAGAATTAACACCTTTATGGAAGCTAAATCTGAAATCACGTCTCCATTAGAAGGTGCAGAACTCGATCCTCATGCTGGGATATCTTTATCTTTTAAACAGGTTTCTTTCACTTATCCGGTTACCGGCATTAAAGCCCTTCAAGGGGTTTCATTTGAAATCCATAGTGGGAAAACCCTTGCTATTGTTGGAAAAACCGGATCCGGAAAGTCAAGTCTTGCCAATCATATCCTAAGAATGTTTGATCCTCAACAAGGCGAAGTTTTAATCAATCAAAAACCCATTACTGAATATAAATTAGAATCCTTGCGAAAAGCAATTGGATATGTTCCTCAGGATGTTTTGTTGTTCTCTGATACGATAATGGCAAACATATCTTTTGGAAAACCCAGTGCATCTAGGGCTGAAATCGAAGCAGCAGCAAAATTTGCAGCAGTAGAGGATAATATCCTATCCTTTCCAGAACAATACAATACCATTGTTGGGGAAAAGGGAGTTATGCTTTCCGGCGGACAAAAGCAAAGAGTATCCTTGGCCCGCGCTATTATTAAAAGTCCTGGACTACTTATCTTGGATGATGCCTTATCTGCGGTTGATACCAAAACGGAAGAGGATATTCTCAATGCCTTACAACAGCGACAACAGCTTCCAGATCCCCCAACAGTTTTGCTTATTTCCCACAGAATCTCAACCGTAAAATCTGCTGACCTGATTTTAGTGATGGATCATGGAAAAATTATTGAAACTGGAACACATTCCGAGTTGTTGGCTCTGCAAGGTGATTATGCAGAATTATACAGAAAGCAATTATTGGAAGCTGAAAAGGATTCTCCCTTTGCAGAATTTGAAGTTACAGAAGCCTAGCTTCCCGTAGATTTATTACATTTGAAAGGAATACAACTTATGTCTTCAAGCTCCTTTACTGCCCCCCTTAGTTGGGATACTTTTCCAACCGCTTCTTCCGAGGAATGGGTACAATTAATCCTGAAAGAAAATCCAGATTTTACCCTGGAAAAGTTAAAGAATCTTTTGCCAGAAGGTATAATGTTGGAACCTTTTTACGCCCTAGACCCTGCTGCTGTTCAGAAGATTTGGCCTAATCCGGAAGAGTATAATTTCGTTCGTAACCTGGACGCTGCCTCTGTGATGTGTTTACAGAAGTTTTCAGGAACTGAGGTAGATCTTATTCAAGAAGCCTATGCCTCAGGGCTGCGATTCGCCGCCATTACTGGAGAATGGAATCCATCTTTACTAACGCAGTTTCCAGATATGTTATGGGATTTAACCTTAACGAATCATCCGGAACAAATACTGGTTTCTAACCCTCTTCAAGGGATTGCTAAGCTAAATCCACATACAACAAGATTCTCCATCGATTTTCCCCCATTTTTCTCTCCTTATCAAATTGATTTTACACATTGGCAATATCAAGGGGCGAATCGGGTTCAGGCGCTTACCGCAGGATTTTGGCAACTGAATCAATGGGTAGAATCTGGCCTAAATTTGGGAAAATCAAGTACAGATTTTTTACCTCGTTTATGCTTTAGAATTGCAGTGGATACTGAGATTCTCCCTATGATCAGCATGGTAAGAGCCTTTCGTTCTCTATACTTTCGATATGCCATTTCTCAAGGGATTTCAAACCCTGCCCAGCCTTTGTTAATTCTGGAACAATCTGCATCCGGTTGGTCAGGAATAGATGTACAAACTAATCTATTACGATCTGCAATCGGAGCCTTAATTGCTAGCCTTTCTGGAGCCGATTATTTTATACCCATTCCATTCTCTACCCAAGCCAATAGAAGTTTTACCTTAAGGATTGGTCGTAACTTATTACACTTATTACAATCCGAAAGTTACCTGGATAAGGAAGTAGATCCAGCAGGTGGAGCAGTATCTATCGAAACACTTGCCTGGCAAATGAAAGAACAAACAATTCATCAATTGGTATCGGTAAGTGAAGTGGGAAATACTGAAAACTTAATCTCAGAAATTTCTAGTCAAAGACTAAAAACAGAAAAAGCCTATCGTACCGGGAAGTTAAGTGCAATAGGCGTAAACTACTCTCCTCCGATCGAAAGAATAATTCCAGAACCACCAGAATCTCCAGCACCAGACTTCAGACCCGCAGCACTTTTTGAAACCGAAATCAGAAAAAATTGGGAACTACCCCCTGCATACCTCTTTGCACTCACGCATGATTTACAGGCACAATCCAGAGGTACTTTTGTCACCCAATTCCTGGATACTTGTGGAATAAAATCCACCACTTCAGAAATAATAAATAAGGTTATTATCTTCTATGGTAATGATGAATCCTATACAACATTAGAAGAACTCGAAACGAATGTTTCACTTTTTTCAAATAGATATTGGTGGTTGGTAGCAAAGCCCGGTACCCTTCCCGAATCTTTTGATCTTTCTTCTGGGTTTCAAGGGTACATCCATCTTGGTGCTGATCGGATTGAAACTTGCCAAAAAATTGCACAACAATTACAAGTTCAGGTATGAAGTACGATTTCAACCAATTGTTTTCTAGTCCCCAAACTTCTTCCCAACCTACCGGTGAAACTGCTCCGGAATGGATGACGCCAGAATGTATTCCAGTTCCGAAACAACTCGATGCTACGATTCTTAATCAGATTCCGCATTTAGGATTTATCGCTGGCAAAGCGCCTTATTTGCGAGGACCTTATGGTTCCATGTATTTAAGAAAACCTTGGACATTACGACAGTATGCAGGGTTCTCAACTGCTGAAGCTTCTAATGCTTTTTACCGCAGAAACCTCGCTGCCGGACAAATGGGATTATCCGTTGCATTTGATTTGGCAACCCATAGAGGATATGATTCTGATCATCCCAGAGTAACCGGGGATGTAGGGAAAGCGGGCGTTGCGATTGATAGTGTGGAAGATATGAAACGATTATTCGACGGAATTCCGTTGGATAAAATGTCAGTATCTATGACTATGAATGGAGCGGTATTGCCCATTCTTGCATTCTTTATCGTAGCCGCAGAAGAACAAGGGGTTACGCCAAATTTACTTTCAGGTACGATCCAAAATGATATCCTAAAAGAGTTTATGGTTCGGAATACGTATATCTATCCGCCCGGACCTTCTATGCGAATCATCTCTGATATATTCGCCTATTCTGCTGCCAATATGCCGAAGTATAATTCCATCAGTATCTCCGGGTATCATATGCAAGAGGCTGGAGCAACCGCAGATTTAGAACTTGCTTATACGCTAGCGGATGGATTTGAATATCTAAAAGCAGGAATAAAAGCAGGGTTAGATATTGATGCATTTGCTCCGAGACTATCCTTCTTCTGGGCAGTAGGCATGAACCCTTTTATGGAAATGGCCAAACTCAGAGCTGGAAGATTATTATGGGCTAAAATACTGCAACAAGCAGGAGCAAAAAATCCAAAGTCTATGGCTCTGCGTACCCATTGCCAAACTTCTGGCTGGAGCTTAACAGAACAAGACCCTTATAATAATGTAGGTCGTACTTTGATTGAAGCATTTAGTGCAGTGGCGGGCCATACTCAATCCTTACATACCAATGCCCTGGATGAAGCCATTGCCTTACCTACCGATTTTTCAGCCCGCATCGCTCGGAATACCCAGTTGGTGCTACAAGAAGAATCAGGTATCACCAAAACCATTGATCCTTTTGGAGGATCTTATTATTTAGAATACTTAACCCATAGCCTGGCAAATAAAGCTTGGACACTCATTGAAGAAGTAGAGGCATTAGGAGGCATGGCATCTGCTATTGAAAATGGATTACCCAAGCTTAAAATCGAAGAGGCAGCAGCACGCAAGCAAGCCCGAATCGATGCAGGAATAGATCAGATTATTGGGGTAAATAGTTATTTGGCGAATACGCAAGATTCGTTAGAAATTTTAGAAGTTGATAACCACGAAGTTCGTCAAAGTCAAGTTGCCCAATTACAACAACTTCGAGAAAATAGGAATGAAGCCAAAGTGCAAGAGATTTTATCCCAATTAGAGGCAGCAGCTGCGAGTACTCTTAATTTAGTACCCATAGCCATTGAAGCAGCAAGAGCAAGAGCTACCTTAGGGGAAATATCTTATGCTTTAGAAAAAGTGTTCGGTCGCCATCAAGCTGTGGTAAGGGCTATCTCAGGGGTTTATGCTAAAGAAGTGAAACTTAATCATCGATATCAAGAAGCGCTAGAAGCGGTAAAAACGTTTGCTGCTCAAGAGGGCAGAAGACCTCGTATTTTAGTAGCTAAAATGGGGCAAGATGGTCATGATAGAGGGGCTAAAGTAATTGCTACCGCTTTTGCGGATATGGGGTTTGATGTAGATATAGCTCCTTTGTTTCAAACCCCTGGAGAGGTCGCTCGTCAGGCAGCTGAAAATGATGTGCATGTGGTGGGTGCCTCAAGCCTGGCAGGAGGACATAAAAGCCTTATCCCGGAATTAATCCAGGAACTTAAACAAATTGGCAGGTCAGATATTCTGGTAGTAGCAGGTGGGGTAATCCCTCGTCAGGATTATGACTTCTTGTTTGAGCAGGGCGTTAGTGGGGTATTCGGCCCCGGTACAGTTATCGCTGATGCAGCTTTGTCCATTTTAAAAACCTTGTCTTCCCAAAAATAATGAAGGAACGTCCTTCGGTAGAAACCTTGGTTCAGGGAATTCTTAACCAAGATAGATACATCCTCAGCCGTGCAATTACGCTGATTGAAAGTCAATTGCCAGATGACCGTCAAGCAGCCGAGCAATTACTTACGCAACTATTACCCCATACCGGAAATAGTTTTCGAATCGGAATAACTGGTGTGCCCGGGGTTGGAAAAAGTACCTTTATTGACCAGTTAGGAAAGCGATATATTGAAGAAGGTCATAAAGTAGCTGTATTAGCCGTTGACCCGAGTTCACCTATTCATGGGGGAAGTATTTTGGGGGACAAAACCCGAATGAACTATCTTGCCTCAAGAACAGAAGCGTTTATTCGACCCTCCGCTGCAGGAGAAACTTTAGGAGGTGTGGGTAGTAAGACCCTTGAAACGCTTTTGCTTTGCGAAGCTGCAGGATATACCCGCATCTTGATTGAAACCGTAGGAGTAGGACAATCTGAAGTATTGGTGCAAGGAATGACCGATTTCTTCCTCTTACTTTTGTTGCCTGGGGCAGGAGATGAACTTCAGGGAATCAAAAAGGGAATCGTCGAAATGGCTGATGGAATCGTAATTCATAAAGCTGATCCCAACCAACTGGATAAAGCACGTAAAGCCAAAACAGAATACCAGCAAGCCTTACATTTATTACCTTTACGATCTGATCAATGGATACCTGAAATTGTTTTGGTTTCTTCTTTGTATGATAGTGGATGGAATAACCTTATGGAGTATCTGGCTAAATATCATACCTTCGTTTTACAGGAGGATAGATTAGAAAATCGTCGCAAGCAACAATTATTGCAATGGATGGACAATCAACTGAAAGATACTTTATGGCTTCATTTCCGAAATAATCCGGAGGTAATCCTTAACTGGGACGGAATTCATTCAGCTGTAAAGTCTGAATCTATCTCTGTTTCAGAAGGTGTCCGAAAACTGCTTTCGTTTGTTGAAATTAATAATTCTTATAGATAATATATAAGGATTATAATATATATGTTTAATAAATAGTAAATACGATGGAACCTTATCTTTGGGCAATCACCGCCTTACTTCCTGCTTTGGTCTTATTGCTGGGATTTTTCCTTTGGCAACGTAAAAATGAAAAACTTGCCGTGCTGGAATGGCAAGCTGATATGCGGAAACATCAACGAGATATACTGATTCCCATTCGTCTTCAGGCGCATGAACGATGTGTGTTGTTTTTAGAAAGGATTTCTCCCCAACATTTGATTTCACGGGTAGACAGTAGTCAAAAAACCGTACGCCAATTGCAAGTGCAATTGATATCAGAGATTAAAGCAGAATATGAACATAATCTAACGCAACAATTATATGTTTCAGAAGAAGCCTGGGCACAACTCATAAGAGCCAAAGAAGAAACTTTAGCAGTTATACACCGATGCGCAGGTAAAATTTCTCCAGAATCTGGAGGAGTTGTATTAGGAAAAATGATAATTGAAGCCTGGCAACAGTGGGAAAATCCTCCAATTGCCCTTGCTCTCAAAACTTTTCGAAAAGAAATAAAAAGCCTTTTTTAGCCTTTTTAACGCGATTCACTAACTTTTAAAAAAGAGAATAAATTGAATCACAAGTACTTACTTGAGAAGGTAAACAAAGCATCTATTTTGGTTTTTTTCTAATTGATTTTCAATAGGATACAATAGATTTTTAAAAACGGTAACATCTTAGAATTTTTTAGTCAAAGGCAAATTTTTTTTTTACAAACTTTTGTTCAATTTTGGCCACTTAACATTAAATCAACAAGACCTTAATTATAAATACACACATGACCGAAGCGGAGTATATAGTGGTTTGGAATCGTTGTTTGGATATCATAAAAGACAACATAAACAATCAAAGTTTTAGAACCTGGTTTGAACCCATAAGACCTATACGATTAGAAAATAACGTGCTCACCATTCAAGTGCCGAGCCAATTTTTCTATGAATGGTTAGAAGAACATTATGTTAACCTGCTCAGAAAGACGATAAAGTCTCAGATGGGTCCTGAGGGTAGATTGGAATACTCAGTAATCGTAGAAAATAATTTTGACGCAGATAAACGATATACTGTTTCCTATCCCACTTCCTCAGGAGAAACCAAAGCCAAAAATCCATCGGTTTCTATGCCGGTGAATATCAGCAGGGCAATCCCCAATCCCTTTGTAATACCAGGTCTGCAGAAAATGCAGGTAGATCCTCAGCTAAATCCCGGATATACCTTTGATACCTTTATTGAAGGAGATTGTAACCGGATGGCACGTGCCGCAGGATATGCCATTGCTACCAAGCCCGGACAAACTGCCTTTAATCCTATGATGATCTTCGGAGCATCTGGATTAGGTAAAACCCATCTTGCCCAGGCAATCGGAAATGAAGTAAAAGTGAACTTCCCGAATAGGGTAGTATTATATTTAAATACTGAAAGGTTTATTAATCAATATGTAGATTCGGTTAAGGATAAAAGCACTTCTGATTTGTTGAATTTCTATCGTATGATTGACGTACTCATCATTGATGATATTCAATTTTTAGCGGATAAAGAAAAAACGCAAGATGCCTTCTTCCACATATTTAATGAATTGCATCAAGCCAATAAACAAATCATCTTAACTTCTGATAATGCCCCCAAGGATATGAAGGGATTTGAAGAAAGATTATTGTCTCGTTTTAAATGGGGATTAAATGCTGATTTATCCGCACCGGATTATGAAACCCGGATATCTATCCTACATAATAAAATGCGTAAAGATGGTATTGAACTTCCGGGTGATGTGATTGAATTTATTGCGCATAACATCACCTCCAATATCAGAGAATTAGAAGGAGCATTGGTAAGCTTGTTGGCGCAAAGTTCCTTAAATCGCAAAGAAGTAGATTTGGCTTTAGCCAAACAAATGATGCGGAACTTTGTGAAGAATGTTTCGAAAGAAATATCCATCGAGTCCATACAAAAAATGGTTTGCGATTACCTTAAAATTCCAATTGATCAGGTAAAAGCCAAAACCCGTAAACGCGAAATCGTTCAGGCTCGTCAGATATCCATGTTTTTTGCCAAGGAATTAACCAAAGCATCCCTCAAAACAATAGGAATGCACTTTGGAGGACGTGACCATTCTACCGTTATTCATGCAGTACAAACGGTGAATGATCTTATGGTTACGGATAAGGAATTTAAAATTCATATCGAAGAACTAAAGAAAAGAATCGCCATGAGCACAGCCTAATCTTAAGTTACTGTACTACTCCTTTGACACAAGCCCGGATTACGCTGGGCTTGTGTGCATATTGGGGGGTAGGCATTGTGTATATTTGTCCTTTCACCTTACTTATTGTAACGCTAATGAAATTTGGTACCAAAGTGATACATGCAGGAGTTCAACCCGATCCTACAACCGGGGCAATCATGACGCCTATTTATCAAACCTCAACCTACGTGCAAGCTGCACCTGGTGACCATAAAGGATACGAATATTCCCGAACCCATAATCCTACGCGTACTGCCTTACAGCAGGCTATCGCTGCTCTTGAAAATGGAACTCATGGGATCTGTTTTGCCTCAGGAATGGCAGCAGTAGATGCTGTGGTTAAATTGTTAAAACCTGGAGATGAAGTAATCTCCACCTTCGACCTTTATGGAGGAACTTATCGTTTATTCACGCAAGTATTCGCAGCCTACGGAATAAAATTTACCTTTTGTTCTTTGTCGGATATAGAACAGGTAAAATCCAAAATCACGTCTGCAACCCGCATGATTTGGGTGGAAACACCCACCAATCCTACCTTGCAAATTATTGATATTGCTGCGATGGCATCCATTGCAAAATCTGCCGGAGCTTTGTTAGTAGTTGACAATACCTTTGCTACCCCATATTTACAAACGCCCTTGGATATTGGGGCAGATATCGTTTTGCATAGCCTTACCAAATATATGGGCGGTCATTCAGATGTGGTGATGGGAGCATTGGTAGTGAAAGATCAACCGCTTGCCGAACGACTAATTTTTCTTCAAAATGCTTGCGGCGGTACGCCTGGCCCTCAAGATTGTTTTCTAGTCTTAAGAGGAATTAAAACTTTGCACATCCGAATGGAAAGACATTGTTACAATGCTCAACACCTTGCTGCTTTTTTAAGTAATCATCCTAAAGTGGAAAAGGTCTTATATCCCGGATTAGCCAATCATCCTGGTCATCAAATTGCAAAGCAACAAATGAAGGACTTCGGGGGAATGATATCTTTTACGCTGAAAGGAGATCGCATTCAAGATGCCCTTACCTTTTTAAGCAATACCCATTTGTTTTCATTGGCCGAAAGTTTAGGTGGAGTTGAATCTTTAGTCGGGCATCCGGCAAGTATGACACATGCTTCAATACCCAAAGCAGAAAGAGAAAAGTCAGGCCTCACCGATACCCTTATTCGTTTGTCTGTCGGGATTGAAGATATTGAAGATTTAAAAGAAGATATTGACAATGCCTTGAAGGCAATTTAAGGCTAGGGAATGCATACGCTCTTACTAGCAGCCTTAGCGATTGCCCCCGGGACTGGTTTTATACTGTATTTATATCAGAAAGATAGATATGACCCTGAACCTTTACATTTATTGTTCAGGTGTTTCATTATGGGTGCTCTATCTACTTTTCCGGTAGGAGCATTAGAAGTTTTAGCTTCCAATTTAGGATTTCGAAATTGGTATTCAACCGCCGATATAGCCTTGTATGCATTCGGTATTATAGCCTTATTAGAGGAAGGATTTAAATTTCTTATTTTACGTTGGTATGCATTTCCGCTTAAATCCTTCAATGAACCTTTTGATGGAATTATCTATTCGATCATGATTAGTATGGGCTTTGCTACAACCGAAAATTTAGTGTACGTGTTAGGTGCTGATACTACAGCTTCTGGAATTCAAATCGCTTTAATTCGCTCCTTTACTGCAGTTCCTGCGCATGCCACCTTTGCTGTGCTGATGGGATTTTTTATGGGAATGGCAAGATTTTCCACCCAAAGATCCAGTTGGCTTTTTCAGATATTAGGATTATTAACTGCAATAGGCTTTCATGGGGCTTACGACTTTTTCTTATTCGCCCAATTTACACCCGGAATTTGGGGGGGAGCAATGGTCTCTTTAGGAATTGGCGTAATTCTATCCTATCGAGCAATACGAATTCACCAACAGCTATCTAAAGGTCTTAAAGACGAAGGTAGGTTTGGATAACCCTAAACGTATTTCTGAAATAGCGGAGATTTTATCAGCTGCCTATGAACGCTGGGAAAAAAAGGACTTTATCGAAAACGATCCGGTTCGTTCACTGGTTTCAAAATCCCGAAGACCAAGCCATAGCTGGACTTTTAGCCGCTACCTTAGCCTGGGGAAAACGATCAATGATACTCGAAAAGTTGAATGATTTGATGATCCGCTTAGAATGGGATCCGCAGGGATTTGTTTTATCTACCCATAAGCAAAAGTATAAAGCGCTTAAAGGATTTGGATACCGAACGTTTATGGAATCGGATGCCATTGCATTTTTTAAAGTGTTAAGTCAGTTGTATCAATCCGGAAATAATCTCGAAAGTTTATTTAACCATTCCGCTTCCCCACAAATCTGGAACCCTTGGTTGGGGATTCAGTCCTTTCGAATGTATTTTACCTCAGTTCCGGGAGTACCGCTACGAACCTTAAAACATATTGCCGATCCAGATAAAGGTTCTGCTGCCAAACGTTTGCATTTATTTTTACGATGGATGGTACGTGAAGATCAAATTGATGTTGGCATTTGGAATCATCTACCTAAATCCCAATTAATATGTCCCTTAGATGTGCATACAGGAAGAGTAGCACGCCAGTTGGGAATATTAGATAGAAATGCAAATGATAAAAAGTCTGCGGAAGAAGTTACTGACTTCCTTCGTATGATCACCCCTGAAGATCCAGTAAAGTGGGATGTAGCCTTATTCGGTCTGGGGTTGGAGTTTACTTATCCATCTCAAAAATTATCTTAAAGTA
>RFSG01000051.1 GCA_009924095.1 Sphingobacteriia bacterium | reverse complement strand
CAAGGTCTTAAGACCTTGGAGGTTGTGTTGGGGATGTAGCACCGACGGGAATCGAACCCATATCTAAAGTTTAGGAAACTCCTATTCTATCCATTGAACTACGGCGCCAAGCCTCAAAATTACAAAATAACTCTGTTAAGGTTGGTTGTAGTCGGGATCATCCCCGTACTCTTGCTCAAGGGAATCTAAATCCAAGTCCATATTGCCGAACATGCTATTCAACATATCGGTAAAGGTTAAACCACCACCACTCATTTCATCTCTACGAATCAAGCTAAATTCCGCAAGTCCATGTAATAAAAATTCCATCATCAACGGTACCAATGCTTCGGGGAGGTTCGGGATATATTGTTCAACCCAGGCTTGTAATCCGGGTACTTGTTGCAAAGTTTTAAGATAGTCGTGATGATTTAAACTCAATCCCATTTCAACTTGATTTCCTTTACCGAACCAGTCGAGTAGGGGTTGATATAAGGATGGATTTTTTTTCTTCTTTTTTTGTAATCCCGGGTCGGGGAAATAGGCAATAAACAACTGCCGAATGGCTTTACCAATCAGGTTTCTCGCCACTTTTGCAGCCCCTTCTTGTTCGCCTTCATACACCAATTCTACTTTTCCGGTGATACCGGGAAGAATTCCCCATATATCGGAAATGCGCGCCTGGGTTGAAGTTTCCCCATTTTGCAACATTCTCAGTTCTGCTGTACTGAGTAGGTTTTCATACGCAGCAATGGTCATCCGTGCGGATACTCCGCTTTTAGGATCTACCAAATCACTCTTCCGAGCTTCGATAGCGATTTGTTCTATTAAGGTGTGAATTAAATCTGGGCAAGTAATATTCGCTTGTTGTGCAGGGGCAGGATGTGCTTCTTGCAGGGTAATCTTTTTACTGTCTTCAATCCGTTTAGGATAATGGGTAATTATTTGGCTGTCGATACGGTCTTTCAGGGGCGTAACTATACTTCCACGTTGAGTATAATCTTCGGGATTTGCGGTAAATACAAATTGAATATCAAGGGGCATTCTAATTCTAAATCCTCGAATTTGAATATCTCCTTCTTGAAGAATATTAAATAATGCTACCTGAATTCTAGGTTGTAAATCAGGTAATTCATTAATGACAAAAATGCTTCTATGCGCTCTTGGAATTAATCCCAGATGTAAAATTCTTTCATCAGAATAAGACAATTTAAGATTTGCGGCTTTAATAGGATCGGCATCTCCGATTAAATCAGCAACCGAAACATCAGGGGTAGCCAATTTTTCTACATATCGATCATGGGCTGCAATCCACTCTAAAGGCGTATCTTCTCCCATATCAAAAAGCATTTCTTTGGCATAAGGAGAAATAGGATTAAATGGATCATCTTGCATTTCAGAGCCTGATACTGCGGGTAACCAAGGATCTAATAAGCGTATCATCATTCGGGCGATACGGGTTTTTGCTTGACCCCGAAGCCCTAACAATAAAATATGATGACGAGATAAAATTGCTCTTTGCATTTCTGGAATTACGGTGTCTTCATATCCATAAATTCCTTCAAAAATATTTTCACCTTTATGCAAAGAAGCAATTAGATTTTCTCTGATTTCTGATTTTACAGGTCGTGAAACATACCCAGAAGCTTTTAAGTCTCCAAAGGTTTTAGGTAGCGTAAGGGAAGGGGTAGCAAGGGAAGACATCAGATATATTTTTTACGATTACGTTGAAAACTCTCGAATACAAATTGACCCAAATCTTGGAGATGGCTATAATACGCTTGCCCTTGATTAATTTGGGTAAACTCCCGAACATATTCTTGTAAATAGGGATCAGAAGCAATCATGAAGGTGGTAATGGGAATTTTTAATTTTCGGCAACGATCGGCTAAATCGAAAGTACGGTTCATTATTTTGGGATCGAGTCCGAATGAATTTTTATAATATCTTCCTTTTTCTTTTAGGCACGTTGGTTTTCCATCGGTAATCATAAATATTTGTTTACCGGGTGTTTTTCTTTTTCTTAAAATATCGAGGGCAAGTTCTAAACCTGCCACGGTATTGGTATGATAAGGACCTACTTGTAAATAGGGTAAATCTTTTAAGGTAACTGGCCAAGCATCATTACCAAAAACAATAATATCCAATAAATCGCGTGGATATTTTTTGCGAATTAATTCCGCCAGCGCTAATGCTACTTTTTTTGCGGGAGTAATTCTATCTTCCCCGTACAAAATCATGGAGTGAGAAATATCAATCATTAATACGGTAGCCGTTTGGGTGCGATGTTCTTTTTCTCTTACAACTAAATCTTCTTCTAATAAAGTTGAAGAATCTGCATTAAGTGCATTTCGTAATTGACTATTTCTAAAAGACTCTGAGAATTCAATTTGATCAGTAGCATCTCCAAACCTAAAACTTCTGTTATCGGCACTATCTTCATCTCCTTTGCCAATATAGGGGGTTTGATGTTCCCCAGATTTACCTTTTCTAAGTTTGCCAAATATTTCTTCTAATGCCGATTGGCGCAAAGAAATTTCAAGTGATGGCAATATTTGAAGCTCTTCCGATTCACCTTCTTTTAAGTATCCTTTATTTTTTAAATCTTCTATAAAATCACCCATTCCGTAGGAATTGGAGGTGAGGGTGTATTTTCGATCTAATTCATTCATCCATTCTAAAGTTTCCCCAACATTTCCGGAGGTGATGAGCAGAATTTGTCGGAATATATCAAATAGACCTTGGAAGGGGGTTGCGTTTTTTTCGTCGGGACGAAATTCTGAAAAAATAAATCCTGTCATGGTTAAGCAATTTAACACCTATTTCATAAGGAAAATTCATGGAAGTGAGATTTGGGTTAATTTTAATCTTTAGTTCACAATTATATTTAAGAAATTCAATAATTCATGCCTTGGTTAAGTGTCATTACGGTTACGTGGAATGCAGGGAAAGCATTACAAAAGACCTATGAAAGTTTACGAAATCAGGATAATAAAAATTTCGAATGGATCATTATTGATGGAGGATCTAGTGATGAAACCCTATCGTTGATTACTTCCTTTGGAGATTTTGTTTCAAAATGGATAAGTGAAAAAGATGGAGGAATTTATGATGCAATGAATAAAGGACTTTCATTGGCAACTGGGGAGTATGTATGGTTTTTAAATGCTGGAGATTGTGCTGCCGATGCAGAAGTAATTACACGATTATATAAGGCAAACGGTGCTGAGGTATTATATGGGGATGCAAAGATGATTACACCAGAAGGAAAGGATTTAGGTTTACGTCGAGGAGGAGTTCCATCCACATTGCAATTATCGGATTTAAGAACAGGATTAAAAGTAAGTCATCAAGCGACAATCGTAAAAAGAAATATTGCGCCTGAGTATAATTTAAAATATAAAATTACAGGAGATTTAGATTGGTTAATTCGGATATTAAAAAAAGGAGCTAGCACTAAATGTGTAAAGGGGATAATTTGTGTCTTTGAAACTGGAGGGGTTTCTGGTACCCGATATCGGGAAGCGATGATAGAAAGATATAATTGTTTAGCTTTTCATTTTGGAACATTTCCCACCTTGTTTGCGCATATTTGGATAATTATTAAAGCGCCTTTTGTTAGATTATTTTATCGGTATTAATTTAATTATCCAGTTAAAGAAAATCTTAATTGAATTCCGAAATTAGTAAATGAAGTAGGGAACGAGGAAGCCACAGAAGGCCTGTTAATACTATGTTCCAGGAAGGCTCTTACATTTAATCGTTTTGAAATGGTATAATCTACAGAAGGGGCAATATTAATGGTTGTGGTTCCTTGTGTAACGGGATCTGGACCCTCCAAATCTAAGGTTCTATTATGAGTTTTGGTGCTTCGTATTGAAATTCTGCAAACTGCATTTAATTGATTTTTTAAATTAATTACTTTACCCAATAATCGAATACTTTGATTTAATTTATCTTTTCTATAGCCAATATTAACGGATACATCTCTTGTTTTTCCTTCGGTTAATTGTTTGTTCCCGATATTAAAAGAAAGTGTTCTATCTCGATTATAATCCAAACCAGTGGTAAGTCCACTTTTCCAAATAAAATTCATTCCAAGAAAAGGAGAAAATTGTTCTTGGAGAGAAATTGTATTAATTGTTTTTAAGGGTTGGAAATTAAACATTCTTCTGAGGTTACCACTTTTATCTGTGGCATCTGGGAGGTCGATGCTTTCTTGAGCATATCCATCTTTATCAACGTCTGTAGCGGATAAATTTTTCACCCAATTTCCTACCGCATAAGTACATCTATAGGCATGGGTAAGGGTGATGGTGTTAAATAATTTTTTCATTCCGGGTAACTTGCTAAGTCCAGAATAGGTCATATTCCAATTGGGGAGAGGGATTGGAGGCATAGCAGTTAATCCGATTAGATTTACATTTCCGGGGCCATAGGCGGATAAAAATGCAGGAATTAAAACATCTTGCTGAGATCCATCATATCCGCTAAAATAATCGCCGGCGGTTTCATATCTCGGATTTAGGGAAGAATAATTCGGATTGTTATTAGCTAATCGTTTAGAAATTATTTTTCGATTTTCAGAGAATCTGTCGAATACAGCTGAGGTACTATCTACTTTTCCGAAATGGGAATTAATGGCAATATAAGAAATGGAATAAGACCCAGTAATATTTTCACTGGAGGTTACATATTGTCCGGCTTGGGTATTATAACTAAATACGGAGGAGCGATTTTCGGTAGTCGTTCGATTTGCGGTTAAATCCACTTTTAAATCTTGAAATAAAACAAAACCTGTTTTACCAGTAATATTTTGGGATTTGGTTTGTGAGAAAAGGCTTGCTAATGCAGGGTCTCGAGAAATCCAGCCTGATCTTCCGGCTTGAGGGCGAATATCTTTTTGACTTCCGAGAATAAAGGGAATTCCAGGTGGAATTCCTTTCGGAAATTCAGTGCCAAATGAATCGGGTGGAGTATAGCCAAAGTCGAGACCAAAATTATCCGTTTGTGGAATATATCCGGGCAGAATGGTGGAGCGATTATCCTGAATATTTAAATCAAAGGTTTTCATGCTTAAAATAATTCGTAATAATTCTTTTCCAACGGCTTTAATTGCTCCAAACCTATGCGGTAAGGTATCTGCTAATACGGAGACTGGTTTTTTAGGATCTAGTGCTTTTTGAATTTTAGGGAATTTCTTATAAAGATTTGCTAGATTAATTGACGGACTAGCTGTTATGGTTCTTGAATTTCCAATAGTATTTCCTAAGGATTGATTTTGCAATTGTGCTGTTTCCCATTTAAAGGTTGAAGTATATGAAACTTGGGAAGAAATAAAATTGAGCGATCGAACTTTCTCAAAGGGTAATTTATAGGTTAATGCTACACTTTGATTAAAATTTAAATTACGTCCGAAATTAATGGTTCTAAACCGGCTATTAGCTGAATCTTTACCTACCGAAAATAAATTTTTTAATACAGTATCTTTTTTCTCTGGGGTATCAATTTTCCCATAGGGTTCATCCACCCTGGCAACATTTGCCGCGGTGTAGGTAAGTCCTAGGGATTGGGCTAAATCCCATCGTAAATTATAATTTCGATTAACTAAAAAATTGGTGGTGTAATTCGGGGCTACTGGAGCTGTGTTGGCAGTAGATCTAAATTGTCGTTCTTCGAATTGGCGGTTACCGGTAATATTTACCCCAATACTTTTAGGAATTAAATTCTCTTAATAAATTTTTAGGGCCATCTGCTTTTTTAGATTTGAAAGGTTTTACCGGTTTATTTCTAAATGTATAATTATAATCTACTGCGGCATTCCAGGTTTGATTTAATTGTTTTTCAATTAGGTGACTTCTTTGAAATTGTTCATTATATCCATAAGTGAAAGCAAAGTTTTCAATTTGATAAAGTCTTGTTTTTTTATTGGGATTCATTCTTTGTTTACGTACTTGATTAAAAGAATATCCTCGTGATAATTGATAATCCTGGTAAGCACGTTTAATAGAGTCTCGGGTTTCTTTTTGAGGAATAGTTTCCAGCGATTGAGTAAAAACGACATCCGGGTCTAAAGGGCTAAATTGAAAATCTTTAAAACTTTCTCCATAGGTAAGATATACTGGAATTTGAAGACCCCAGTTTTTAGGGGTAAATTTTCCCATTTCAAAAGTACCTTGGGTTGCATAACTCGTGGCAAAGAATCGGTTTCGGTCATTCATTTTTGATTCTAAGCTTCCAAAGCCCGGCGTACTATGGGATCCTGATAAAGTTATATTTCCAAAATCGGCGAGTTTAAGATTTAAACGAGCATTAGCAGCCCATCCATTTTGCTGATAAAAATCCGTAACGCGTAGTTCATTAATCCAGACTTCTCCGCAAATGGGGCCATTTCCATCTTTTGGATTTCGAATTCCGACCATTATATTTTTAACATTATTTAATTGTGGATTTCCAATGATAGAAATTCTATGACCTGAACTATTTACTATGGAATATTTATCGGTTAATCCAATTTGTCCGGTATTTAATTTTGCATTTCTTTCTGTTTTTAATTTGGTAAGATCTTCTAATGAAATATTAAATTCATTTTCAGTGGGCCATACTTGATAACGGGCAGCATCTTCAGGAGCTCCTGCCGGGCTGTATTGACCCTGGGCGGTAGGTTTTAAGGGAATTTCATATTCATAATAATTTTGTAAATAATCGGAACCGATTCGCATAAATGTTTTTATATCTCCGGTTTTATTAATATTTGAAATAGCGGGTTCAGCAGCGGCCTCGGCATGCACAAACATTTTAAGTCGAGTGTAGGAACGAAAATCGAAACTTACATTTTTAAACACAGCTCGTCCTTCTCCATCTGGTAAATTACAAGTACGCAACACTAATGCTTGTTCATTTAATTGTGTGTTGGTGGTTGGATCCCCCGGATTATTTTGACGATTAATTCCCGGAGGAATTACATAATTAACCGGAGATTTAGAGGAATTTTCTTCAATATTAACCGTAGCGGATTCAAAAAAAGAAGGGTCATTGGAGGGGTCACTTATAATAACTTCCCCATCGTCTCCTACATTACCCCGATAAGCTCTCCATTGGGTTGCTACTAATTGAAATTTTGCAAAACGTAAAATAATTTCTTCCGAAAATCCTTTCATATACATCCGGATATAATCAACAGATTTAAAATTCTGAATGCCATTAATGGGTCGTCCACTAGTCAAAGGAACTCGGAATTGATACCAAGTTATTGTCTCTGTAACATCATTAATTAATTTAACCTGCGACTGAATTTTATCTACCACAAAATTTCTTCCTACGGTTAAATCCGAAGGGTTCATTTTTACTTTATATTCATAATATTCTTCAATATTATTTAGGGTACCACTACGATTAATATCTTCATTGTCGGGAAATTGATAATTAGAAGGAACTCCATTACTGCCACCACCCTGTGGTACGGGAGAATTGTTTTCATAGCCATTAAAATTTCTATATCTATGCGTAATAGAAGAGTCGGTAGGATAATCGGTAAAGAATTTAAAATTATCGGTTGAAGGGTCATTATTCAAGGCATCCATTACATTCGAATTTCCACCTGATAAAGAATTCATTTGATCTAAAAAATTTCTAAAGAAAACATCTCTTTCTTTGTCATTATTAACTCCATCCAGACCAACATCTTGAAATTTTCTGGCATCGGGATTATTATCAAAATTACTGGTAGGTGGATTTACGGTAGGAGTTCTTCCCCAAGCAGAGGTATCCGTATTGGAATCAGAGCCATCCGCTGGAAGTCCATTTTCAAAATTTCTAAATCCATCGGGAATTACATCTTCACTTACTTTACCAAGATTAATGACCAATTCACCTGAACTCACAGCTTGGGGGTTTTTCTTAAAAGGATCCATCACCCAAAATTCAATGAACTCAACATTGGTAGCTTCAAAGTCAGTATTACCGCTCGTTTGACGTTGGACTCCTGCCCAATTTTCTTCAGGTCGAATAAATTTACCGTTAGCAGGATTAATATCTCCGGGGTTGGCATTATAATTATAGGGCCCCCGTTCAGCAGGCATATAATGTAAAATAAAATCCAATAGTAAATTACTACCTGCGGTAGGCGTTAAATTTGGAAAAACTTCTTTCGGTGCAATTTGTCGTTGATAATGATCTGATAAAACCTCTAATTTTCGAGTATCCGAAAAATAATCTTTAGGAGAATTATAAAAAGAGGGATCAATTCTGTACCAAGCTAATTTTGCCCGATTAAAATTGGGGGCAAGGTCACTCCCGCTCGGGCGGCCTACATCAGAACCGGTAGGGAAAGAAGCGAGATGCCATTGATAGGGACTGGAATAATCTTGTACTGATTTTGTACTTTCAAAATCATCTAAATATGAAATTCCTTTTTCTTTATCTGTTTTTACTTGTCGAGGTAAACCTGGAATTAATTGTGCAAATTCACCAGCAAAAGTTAAGGAGGAAACTTCTTTGGTGCTGAGCAGCGGAAGTTTATCTAAAGCATCTGTCAGGAATTTCGAATCCGCTTTCCAGGCAATATCGGTTCCCCAAATAGTATTTGAAATAGGTTCATCCCCTAACAGAATTTTTTGGGTGATAGGTCTTTCATTTAAATGCATGATTGTTCCCCCAATTTTTAAATGTTTGGTGAGGGTCAAATCAAATCTAGAACCTACCATGGTTTTAGGTTGCATATTAAATAAGGTTTGACTTTCGAAAGTTATTTTAATGTCTTGATTAGAACTTAAAACTCCGGGGTTTGTGATGCTTACGCGTCCAGCCTGGTAATTAACTGTAAAATCTGTTCCTTCGGTTAATTGAGCGCCGCCAGCAGACACTTTAACAGATCCGGGGGATAAATTAGTAGCGTTCAACATAATTTCTTGTCCCACAGCGGACCGGTAACTTCCTTTCAAAAAATACCGATTTACTTGAGGAGAAAAGGCAATTGCATCGGCGCGGGTTCTGGAATATAGAGTAGAAAAAACAAATTGATTAATATCTCTAGGATTATTTTGCAGCTTCGTGGCTAAATGGGAACCAAAAGGTTCTAATACTGGAAAAATAATTAATCCTTTTTCTGCATCAACTGTTTTTTTATCTAAGAAGTCAAATAAATTATCTGCTCCTAATTCACTATTATTTCTTAATTGATCTAATAACGTAACCTGAATTAAGGGAATATTATTTACTGCACCAGAGGGTAAATAATTAATATCGCCTGCGCCTCCGGTAGATTGGAAGAATACATCTAATCGGAAATTGTCCGGTTTTAAATTATAACCTCCGATATTATAAATATTTTTCATCATTAAATCCCAGGCAGGATATTGTCGGCTTTGGTCATCAACTGGATTTACGCTGGAACGTTTTAATAATTTCAGGAATAATAAATTTGGATTTTGAATATTAGCGGGAACATCTTGCGAAAATTCCCCTACTTTATAAACAGTATTGCTAGGGTCTCCAATTAAGGTATAATCATATGCCACATATAATACTTCATTATTATTTAATTTTGTATTTAAGGAGATATATCCTAATTCTCTATTAATTCTGAAGTCGGTATTTTCATTTAACATTTTCATGTTATCGGTCACTTCAAAATCCTGCCCCGGACGAATATTTAAACGACTTGCGGCTACTGCATTATCACGGTAAATTAAATCATTTCGATTTCTAGGGGTACTTCCTGCTGTGGTACCAATAATAGTTGCGTATAATGAGTTTGCACGATTATCAGGGTTTGTGTAAGTGGTATTGGGAGCGGCAACAATAGGGTTATATATTTTTCCATTCGAGGCAGGGCTATTTTCTCCTAAGTCAACAAAGCCAGCAGCACTTCTTAAATTCGCGGTGGAAGCGTTATTCGGGTTCGTTACCCAAACCTGAATATTGTTAATTCTAATTTTCGGTCGTAATGCGGGTAAATTAGATAATGCAGATTCGTATTGAGAGCGAAAATAGTGGGATAAGAAAAAATGTCGCCATTCATCATAATCATCAATTTTTTTATTAAACTCAGTTAATTGGGAGCCCCCTTTAATGGTAATAGTATTTTGTTTTCCTCTTTGTTGCGAAGCAACTGTGGTTACGAGTAACGGGCCGAATTTAAGGGCCATTTTAATTCCAAATAAATTTTGTGCTCCAGTAATTAAAGAACCTTGTAGCGGCAGGCTTACATTACCGGCATCAATTTTTTGAATTATTTCATCTTCGGTACCGGTATAATCTATTTTAAATTGATTTTCAAAATCAAAATTTGCCTGGGTATTCCAATTTACTTTTAATTGTAATTTTTCTCCTATTTTACCTACTACATTAAATTGAATTTGTTGATCAAAAACAAATTGAAAATTCTTTTGTTGTTGAATAGTGAGGCTGGGGTTTCTATTTCTATTTACTCTACCGCCGAAGGTTAATAATGCAGATCCATTAGGAATTATTTGTACACTACCACTTCCAAAAATATCTTTAAATAAACCACTATTTACATTAATTGGGGGAACCTTATTATCTAAGGAAGAGCCATTGTCAGATTGAGATAATAGATTTAAATATTCAGCATCTTTTTTTTGTTCCATATATTCCCGGAATTGATCCATAGGCATATAGGACGGAGGGCGAATTTGTTCATTCCCCACTTGTTCATAAATATAAAATCCTTTACCATCTGGAGACATTTCATATTTGGTTTCTACCGAGCCATTGGTAGAAAGGAATAAAGGGGACTCCGGTAAGGGGGTACTTGCGTCATATTTTTTATCTTCAAATGGATATTTAAGTTGTGAGGTATCCCCATCAACAAACCACCAGGTAGGGGCTGCAGGGGCGGAAGAAAAAATTAAATCGTCAGATTGAACAGTAGAATCCTTGAACTCCGGATCATAAAAAATCGGAGAGAAAAAATAAAATAATATGGAAACCGAGGTAACCGACAACTGCTATGAATTAAATTAAAATCAGACGAATCGCTTTGGAAATAAATTCAGTAAAATTCCTTCGATAGGCTGTTCAGCAGTTGATTAAGGGTTAAGCAAATAGAACGTAAAAGTAACAATTATGTGGATAATCCCTACATAAAACATCGGACAAAATTTAAAAATCAATTTAAGGTAGGATCTTCAGGACTATTCGCAATACTAATAAAATCGGCTCCCATATTTCTAAGGGTAGTTCTCCATAAATCCGCAGGAGGGGTTTGCCAATTTTTCAAGTCAAATTCAGGACCTCCAATCCAGGCTCCTGCAGAAAATTCAGATTGCAATTGATGTGGTCCCCATCCACTATAACCAATAAAAAAACGGATATTTAAAGGGTGTAGTTCTCCATTTGTGGCCAATAAACGGATTACTTCAAATTGCCCACCCCAAGACAAACCTCCTTGCAAAGGTTGTCCCCCCACTTTTTCACCAAATAGGTGCAAGTAATGTAAGGTATCGGTTTCTACTGGCCCTCCTAGGAACAAGGGCAATTCTGGGGAAGGAAAATCTTCTAACACGTCACCCACAGTAAGCGTTAAGGGTTTGTTTTGGATAAATCCAATAGAACATTCCGCTTCATGTTCAGTAAGTAAGATTACTGTTCGATGAAAATGTGGATCCTTTAACCAAGGATCAGAAACCAGTAAATGACCTTTATCTATTGGGAATTCTTCCGACATTCTGTGGCGAATATACATCCTCAGTTTTGCTTATCCATAATCTTATGCGTTAAGTTGATGGGAAGTATATAAATCTCATAAGCCTGCTTACCTTTGTAATCAATAATATCAAGGACAGGTTACACATTTTTGGGTAACCTTGAGATACAGCAATATGGATCACAAATCATTGTCCTTATTACGGAAGGAATATCGAAATAGTCAGTTGAACGAATCCGATTTGTTACCTGACCCCTTTGAGCAATTTAGTCATTGGTTTCAACAAGCTTTGGCGGCAGAACTTCCAGAACCGAATGCTATGACCTTGGCAACCGTGAATGAGAAAGGACATCCATCTGCTAGAATTGTGTTGTTAAAAGAGATGAATTCAAAGGGATTCGTTTTTTTTACCAACTATCAAAGCAGGAAGGGGGAAGAGTTAGAAAAAAATCCTTTCGGGGCGATAGTTTTCTTTTGGCATGAATTGGAACGTCAGGTAAGAATAGAAGGTAAAGTGGAAAAGATTTCAGCGGAGGAGTCTGATAATTATTTTCATTCCAGGCCGAGAGATAGTAGAATCGGGGCAATTGTATCCCCTCAAAGTAAGCGAATTGCATCTCGTCAGGTGCTAGAGGACAAATTTTCAACGCTTATTGCACAAACCGCTGACTCATTTATTGAAAGGCCAAAACATTGGGGGGGGTATGTGTTGATTCCCCAACAAATTGAGTTTTGGCAAGGAAGGCCCAACCGAATGCACGACAGGTTGGTATATTCCCTAACTGATACTGGGGTTTGGGAGCAATTCCGAGTAGCTCCTTAAGGGATTCCCCAAAACCCTGTTATTTTTGTAGGAATTAATGCGGACAAGCATTTTAGAATAATATAATCAGCATATGCAAAATGTGGTTTTGTTTGGTCCTCCGGGAGCGGGAAAGGGGACTCAGTCAGCATTGATAATAGAGAAGTTTCATTTGATACATCTTTCGACAGGAGATTTATTACGAAGTGAAATTGCAGCTCAAAGTCCATTAGGGATTCAGGCAAAATCCTTAATGGATGCAGGGATATTAGTTCCTGATGCAGTGGTAATCGGAATGATTGCTTCTCGATTGGAGGCACATCCAGAAGCCCAAGGGTTTATCTTTGATGGTTTTCCTAGAACAATTGCCCAAGCCGAGGCACTTGATGAATTATTAGCGGGTTATCATTCTAAAATATCCAGGATGATAAGTTTAGTGGTTCCAGAACAAGAGCTTAAGCAGAGATTAATGTTAAGAGGAAAGGCTTTGGGTCGCAGTGATGATAATGAAGAGACCATTTTAAAGCGTATTCATGAATACCAGGAAAAGACCTTACCTGTTGCGGGTTATTATAAGGCGAGTGATAAGTATTTTGAAATTAGTGGGGTTGGAACAGTAGAGGAGATTTTTGGCAGAATCAGTCAGTTGCTAGAAACCCCTACGATTTAAGCCGGGTTTAAAAAAATGCATGCAAACATTTGTTGATTATGTAAAAATATACTTCCGAAGTGGAAATGGGGGTCCTGGAGTAGTTGCTTGGAGGAGGGAAAAATTCATTCGACAAGGAGGTCCTTGGGGCGGAAATGGAGGGCGTGGAGGACATATTATTTTGGAGGCAGATCCTCAGTTATGGACATTGCTGGATCTTAAATACCGAAAATTTATTCATGCCGATAATGGAGACCCAGGGGCGAATAAATTGTGTCAAGGCAAGGATGCAGAAGATATTATCTTGAAAGTTCCATTGGGTACTATCGCCAAAGACCCTGAAACTGGGGAAGTAATGGCAGAACTTACCACCGCAGGACAAAAAGTAGTTTTATTGCCAGGTGGAAGAGGGGGAATGGGAAATGCTTTTTTCAAATCAGCCACTCGTCAAGCCCCAGATTTTGCACAACCTGGCGAACCTGGAATTGAAAAGGCAGTTATTTTAGAACTTAAGATTCTAGCAGATGTTGGATTGGTCGGTTTTCCGAATGCCGGTAAATCTACTTTGTTATCTGTCGTAACGGCTGCTCGTCCGGCAATTGCAGATTATCCTTTTACCACACTTACCCCGAATTTAGGAATCGTTCAATATAGAGATTACCGTTCTTTTGTAATGGCGGATATTCCGGGAATTATTGAAGGGGCGGCAACAGGAAAGGGATTAGGAACCCAATTCCTTAGACATATAGAAAGAAATGCAGTGTTATTATTTGTGTTACCTGCAGATGTAGAAAATCTACGAGGAGTGCTTAAAATATTACTGGCAGAGTTAAAAAAGTACAATCCAGTATTGTTAGATAAAGACCGGGTGATTGTAGTTTCTAAGTCGGATTTAGTGGATGAGATTCAGAAGGAAGAGATAAAGCGGAGCTTAAAAGGACATTTTCCAGTTTTTATTTCTGCCGTTACTGGCGAGGGCTTACAACAATTGAAAGACAGGCTTTGGAAAAAACTGGAACACTCAAAAGAGGTTTTACTTCCATAATTCAATCGTTTGGGTTAAGAAGTTGGATTGCGTATGCAGCTTGTTCCCGGAGTGTTGCTTTATATCGCTCTCGAGATCGTAAGAGATTATTCCTGGCTTTAGAGCAAGTCGGGTATCGTTCCATTCCCTTAGTATTGATGATTGGCTTTTTTGCAGGTTCCACTATTGCTTGGCAGGCGGCTTATCAGTTTAAAGGGTTAGTAAGTTTAACTTTATTAGGGGGACAGTCTGCTCGCATAATTGTAATGGAGATGGCGCCTGTAATGACAGGGATTGTAATTGCGGGAAGGATTGCTTCTCCATTTGCAGCCGAATGGGCGGCTTTAGTTAGCACCGGCCAAAGGGATGCCTTAAAATTAATTTCTATTGACCCATGGAGGTTTTTATTAATGCCTAGATGGTTTGCCATTTGTGGGATGATGCCGATATTAATGTTGTTTGCAGTTGCATCCGGATTAATCGGAAGTTGGGTGGTGTCGCATTATTTTTTATCGTTATCAGCACCTGTTTTTTGGGGTTCAATACAATTGTTTTTTCAGCCAGCCGATATCGGAAGGGGAGTATTAAAGGCGGCATGTTTTGGGCTGGGGATGGCTTGTATCGCTGGTTATCATGGATTTTATTCCGAATCTGGTAGTAATGGGATTAGAAATGCAGGGATTCGTACCTTTGTAGAAACTTCCATCATGATCTTAGTATTAGATTATGTATTGTGGTTTATTATGTATTGATGATTAAGGTATTTGAAGTGAATGAATAATTATCTAAGTTTGAACTCCTTTTCAGGAATCCTTTATAACCAAGATGATACGCGGCGTGAATAGCATCTTCCTGCGAACCTGGCTGGCATGTATCGTGCTTACGCTAGCTTCTTTTTCTTTGTCCGCCCAGACGCTGGACGAAAAACGGACTAAAAAAGAGAAAAGCCTCGACGAGCAGGCTAATCTCTATTATGAAACTTTAAAATTTAAAGCTGCGGAACTCGCATACCGGGAAATATTAGCCAAAACCCCCGATAATTTTCTTGCCTTATACCGAATAGCAAGGTGTAATACTTTCATGAATAAGGATGAAGAAGCGGTTAACTTTTATAAGGAGGCCTATCGTTTAGACCCCAATAAAAACGATACGGTTTTATTTTATTTAGGAACTTCCTATAAGGTGTTGATGAATTATGATTCAGCAAAATATTATTTTTCAAGATTTTTAACGGTTTGGCCTAATCGAAATGATTTGTACGGCGCTATGGCTACCAAAGAAATTACTTCCTGCGATTGGGCAATAGGTGAATTAAAAAAAGATTTAAAATTTGCCATCAGGAACCTAAAATTTAATAGTACCTCTATCGATGTTCATCCCGCTTTGTGGGTGTATAACCGAGATACTTCAATAGTTTTTACTTCCCACAGAACTGGATCTACTGGCTCTAAAGAATATCAGGGGTTAGATGTGGATGCCTATTCAGATTTATGGTATGTTAAACGAACTCCTAAGGGGTCTTTTACAGAACCCGAATTGCTTCCCGGAGCCGTAAATACAAAATTAAATGATGGTACAGTTGCATTTACACCGGATGGGAAGAAAATGTACTTTTCCATTTGTGATGTGAATTGCAGCATTTATGAGTCAGTCTACAATCCTGAAACCCGTCAATGGGGAGAGCCTCAAATGGTAGCAGGGATTAATGGTAAAAGAGAATCATTACAAGATGGAAGAGGAAAAGTGCAAGCTTCCAATACCTATGATAAAGACCCTTATTTAAGTCCTGATGGAAAAATTATGTTTTTCACTTCTGACCGTGAAGGAGGAGTTGGGAAATTAGATATTTGGTATTCGATTAAAAATGGGGAAGGTTGGTCAACTCCAATTAATGCAGGCACAAAAATTAATACTGCATTTTCAGAAATGAAGCCAGTTATTGGCAGAGATGGGGCATTATTTTTCTGTTCCGATGGACATGTAGGATTTGGAGGTTATGATATGTTTAGGGCTTCTGGAAATATAGGCAATTGGTCGAATCCAGTAAATATGGGCGCACCTTTAAATTCTAGTGCTAATGATATTGATTTAATTTGGATTGTTGAAGGAATGGCGGGGTATTTTAGTTCCAATCGTCAAGGGGGGGTAGGTCAATATGATATTTATGATTTTTCTTTAATTCCAACTCCTGTTTATAAAATAACGGTACATGGACAGATTCGGGATAAAAATACTAAAGTGCCTATTCCATTTGCTAATGCAATATTGTTTGAAGACGATGGACAAGGTAAAATTACCCCATTAGATACTTTTAGAACTGACCAAAACGCGACCTATAATTTCACCCTTGCGACTAATAAATCCTATATCGTAATGGGAAATGCAAAAGAATATTTAGCCAATGAACTCGCATTTAATACCTACAGTATTAATCGGGATGTTGATTTGGAATATGATATTGATATCTTATTAGAAAGAATAGAGTTAGATAAACCCATTGTATTACAAAATATTTATTATGATTTTGATAAAGCGGATTTAAGAGACGAGTCTGTCGCTGAATTAAATCGTTTGGTGAAAATTATGCGGGATAACCCACAAATTACAATTGAATTAGGTTCTCATACCGATACGAATGGTACTGAAGAATATAATATTGAATTATCGCAACGTAGAGCAAAATCTGTGATGGATTATTTATTGGCGAATGCGGTGGCAAAAGATCGTCTGACCTATTTTGGGTTTGGAGAATCTAAGCCGTTAATTTTCCCTGAAATGTCGGATATGGACGAACAAATTAATCGTCGGACTGAGTTCCGGATTAAGTCGTTTGATTATCGCCCAGGTGGGAGCTTATAATTAATTTTTTTTTCGGCATAATTAAGGGGTATTAATTCTTTTTATGGAGTCAATCCCTGAAGAAAATAGATATGCTTTGCGTGGCGTTTCTTCTGGTAAAGAAGAAGTACATCAAGCCATACAAAATCTTGATCAAGGATTATTTCCAGATGCATTTTGTAGAATATTACCTGATTTAGCCGGTGATAATAATTATGTATCGGTGATGCATGCAGATGGGGCTGGTACTAAATCATCCCTTGCCTATATTTATTGGAAAGAAACGGGTGATCTTTCGGTTTGGGAGGGAATTGCACAAGATGCAATTGTAATGAATACCGATGATTTATTATGTGCTGGAATTTATTCTGATATTTTATTGGTTTCTACTATAGGACGAAGTAAACATAAAATTCCTGGAGAAATAATTTCAACTTTAATTCAGGGAACAGAGAAGTTCTTAGAAGAATTAAGAAAATATGGAAGTTCGATTTATAGTGCAGGAGGAGAAACCGCTGATGTAGGCGATCTAGTCAGAACCATTATTGTTGATGCATCGGTTTATGCGAGAGCTGAAAAATCAAGAATTATTCGGAATAAAACGGTTCAGGCAGGAGATGTTATTGTTGGATTAGCGAGTGATGGATTGACGAATTGGGATTCAAGTTGGAATAGCGGAATTGGCAGCAACGGATTAACTAGTGCCAGACATGATTTATTACATTCCGAATATCTAATTAAATATCCTGAATCCCTAGACGGAGCTACTCCTAAAAATGTAGTTTATCAAGGACCCTGGAAAGTAACCGATACACCTGCGGAGATTCCGGTAAATGTAGGAAAGGCAATATTAAGTCCTACTCGGACTTTTATTCCGTTAATGTTACCAATTTTAAAAAATTACCAGGATAAAATACATGGTATGATTCATACCACCGGAGGAGGACATACCAAATGTTTACATTATTTGCCTGCTGGAATTAAAATCATAAAAAATAATTTTCCTACCCTACCTTGGATATTTCAACAGATACATAAATATTCAGGAATATCTTGGAAGCAAATGTATTCAACCTTTAATATGGGAATCCGAATGGAGATCTATACTGATTTACATACAGCGGAAATGATTATTAAAGAAGCATCAAAAATGAATTTGGGGGCATATATTATTGGGCATTGTGAACCTACATCAGACCATGCCTTAGAAATACACCATACTAGAGATACAAAAATATATTATCCCTAATTGAATATTATCGCATTAATTCTTGTGCTTTTGGATGGCCTAATTGAGCTGCTTTTAATAAAGCTTGATTGGCAGCAAGGGTATCGCCTAAAGCCTGATAAGTAATCCCCAGTCCGAACCATCCATCTTTATAATCGATTAATTTTTCAATAGATTTTTTAAAATAAGGTAAGGCGATATCATATTTACCTTGAATAGCATAAAAAGCGCCTAAGTTATGATAAGGTTCATGAAAATTGGGATCTAGTTGAATTGCTTTTTCAAATGCCTTTTGGGCTTCTTCAGATCGTCCTTTTATGGCATATGCATTTCCTAAGTTACTATAGGCTCTAGTATTTCCAGGATTAATTCGAATTGATTTTTCTAAATAATAAATAGAAGAATCTAATATTCCCAATTGACCATATGCATTTCCGATATTATTTAAAGTAAGTCCAAACTCTGGATTAATTTTAATTACTCTTAAATAATGATTTATCGCTTCTTTATAATTTCCTGCATCAGAATAGGCGATGCCTAAATTATTCCATCCTTCCGGATGTTGAGGAAATTTTTGACTTACATCCGTAAATAAACTAAAGGTGTCGTTCCAAACTGGAATTCTTTTGAAACTTAAATAAATACAAAATCCAATATATCCAATTACAAGCGATGCTAATAAATATTTTAATTGAGGAAGTTTTTCATATAAATAATTAATTAAAACCGATAATAAAATAAAATATCCTATTGAAGGAAGATAAAAATATCTGTCAGCCGCATAAGCATTACCTACGGGCAGTAGTTGTAATACAGGTAAAAGGGTAACCACCATTAATGAGATTCCAAAGGGTAGCCAAGTCGAATTAATTATTTTTCTTAAATAAATAAGAACTCCCCCGATTAATAACACTAAAACGGGTGCAATTAAAAACGGCCAAGGCAACCAGCCGTCTATTTTAGGAGGGTAAGGATATAAAGCGGATAATTGCAGAGGTATTAATCCTTTAAACAAATAAAATAAAAATCCATGGCAGGCTACTAATAAATGATCAAAATATAAATAGTCTGTGGGCGCACCAATTGCACTTGCGGAATTTTGTGCACGTATCGCTAATATCCCAGTACCTAGTGCAATTAATCCCAATAAGCTTTTTTCTTTTAGCCATCGCCATGACCATTTTCGTTGGAGTAATAAATCACTTAATAATAATACCAAAGGCAGGGTAACCGCCATTGCTTTACTAAGGCAACTAAATATGAATAATAAATGTGTGATAAAAAAATAAATGACCTTACCTGTGTAGCGATATTGTAAGTAAAATAACCAAGCCGCTAACCAGAAAAATGAATATAGAACATCTTTTCTTTCCGATATCCAAGCAACAGATTCAATATGTAATGGATGTACCCCAAACAGGAGCGCACAGACTCCAGCCCAATAAGGTTTATTACTATCCATCCTAAGGATAATCCAGAATACCAATAGGGTATTGAGTATGTGTAAAATATAATTAGTGAGATGATACCCTTCTGGATTGAGTTTTCCTTTGGAATAATCAATGGCTAAGCTGATTAAAGTAAGGGGGTGATAATTACCCGAAACAAACTGCGTAAACATTCTATCATTTTTTAGGTTGCGGATAAGGGAATTTTCTAACACATATACAGGATCATCCCAATTGGTAAAGCCTAGGAGCAATACCCCTTTAAGGGTGAGGGCAGTAACCAAAACTACTATTACTGGAATCCACCAATTTTTAGGGGCTAAATAGGGTAATAATTGTTTGGAAGCCATACATCAAAAATAATGAAGACAGATAATAATTCTTAAAATTGGAAAATCCTTTCTGATAAAAAAAATCCGCCAATATTTTTTGGCGGATTTTGATAATATTTATTAAAAAGAATGGAGTTACTTACATTCCTATGGCATAATAGGCTTTGGTTCCATCGGGATAAACACCTTCAATAAGCACTCCTCCTTGTTTATTCCGAAGGATTGCATCTGCATCATTGGGGGAGGAAATGGGTTTTTTATCAATGCTCGTAATAATAAATCCTTCTCGTATTCCAGCAGATTTTAGTTTTCCATTTCTAAGGGTAGAAATTTTAACCCCAGATTTAATACCTGCCGACCGGAGTTCTTCTTCCGTACAATTTTTAAAATCAGCGCCTAATAAATTTGTTACTTCATAATCTTCTTTTTTAACAACCCTTACATCTCCTGTAATACTTTTCAAGGTAACTACAAACGATTTAGATTCATCTTTTCGCATGGCCAATATTGCAACTTTATCTCCTGGGCGATGACGGCCTATTTGTTCCTGAAGTTCAGCGGCAGAAGCCACAGGGGTTTCATCTACTTTAATAATTACATCTCCTCTACGAATCCCAGCTTCTTCTCCGGCACTACCTGCATTTACTTCTTGCACATAAACTCCTTTTAAATTTTTAAGACCTTCCTCTTCGGCAAACTGTGCATCTACATCCCGAATACTTACCCCAAGAAAACCCCGTTGAACTGTCCCAAATTCTTTCAAGTCATTAATAACTTTTTTTACTATCTGAGAAGGAATAGCAAATGCATATCCGGCATAAGATCCTGTTTGGGAAGCGATAGCCGTATTGATTCCAATTAATTCACCTTTCGCATTCACTAATGCTCCTCCACTATTGCCAGGATTAACGGCTGCATCCGTTTGAATAAAGGATTCAATTCGAAAACGGTCATTTAATAAATTAAGATTTCTTCCTTTAGCACTTACAATACCAGCAGTAACGGTAGAGGTAAGA